>CAZILR010000379.1:0-5807 GCA_964539995.1 uncultured Planctomyces sp. | reverse complement strand
AATCCGCGTTGCAAAGTGCGTCGGCCGCGAAGGCCAAGGCGAGCGTTGCGAGCGAATGGGCGCAGCTCGACCTCGATCGCCGCGCGGGACTGTCGGGCAAGGGTGCCAACACTAAACAGGAACTCGAAGACGCGCAGATGCTGGTTCGCTCGCGGACGGAAGAGCTGAACTCCGCGAAGTTCGCCGAGCTGACGGCCAAGTACGAACTCGATCTGGCTCGCGCCGCGCTGCTGCGATCCAAACCGCTCGCTTCGGAGGACGCCGAGAAGTGGCAACTCCGCGTGCAGTCGCCGATCGACGGACTCGTGATGAAGGTGCTGCAAGAGAGCGAAACGATCGTGCAACAAGGGACTCCGCTGCTGGAAGTTGGTGATCCGCGCGACTTGGAAATCGACATCGAAGTCCTCTCGACCGACGCGGTCAAAATTCGTCCGGGCCAAATCGTGCGGCTCAAACATTGGGGGGGCGAGAAGCCGCTGTTGGCGCATGTGCGATTGGTTGAACCGTCCGGCTATTTGAAGCTGTCTGCGCTCGGCGTCGAAGAACAGCGAGTTCACGTCATCGCGCAATTCGACACGCCGTATGCCGACCGGCCGACGCTCGGCGATGGCTACCGCGTCGAGGCCGAGGTCGTGATTTGGGAGAAAGACGATCTGCTCAAAGTGCCGACGGGAGCACTCTTCCGCGACAAAGGTGCGGCACAAGGATCGTCGTCCGAAAAGCCGCTGTCGGACATCTGGGCCGTGTTCGTGGTTGAGAACGGTCTGGCCGTCAAACGCCGTATCGAAGTCGGCCGCCGCAACGGACTCGAAGCGGAAGTCCTCAACGGTTTGAACGAAAACGATCTCGTCATCGTCCATCCGAGCGACCGTATCCAAGACCAAATCCAAGTGCAGCCGAGGTAACGCGTAGGTCAGCCTTTCCAGGCTGACTCGAATTGCGAAACGGCGTCGATTCCTGATCGAGTCAGCCTGGAAAGGCTGACCTACGAGGCAACCATGCTTCCCGACATCGTGATTCGCGCATCGGCCGGGACCGGCAAGACGTATCAGCTTGCGAGCCGCTTCTTGCGGTTGCTCAATGCGGATGTGCCGCCGGAGTCGATCTTGGCGGCGACGTTTACTCGCAAAGCGGCGGGCGAGATTCTCGAACGCATCTTGTTGACGCTGGCTCGCGCGGCGAGTGATGACAATCAACGTGCGAAGTTGGCGAAAGCGATCGATTCACCGCACCTGACCAGTGATCGCTGTCGCGAGCTGTTGGCGAAAATGACGCAGCGGTTGCATCGGTTGCAGGTCGGGACGTTGGACAGTTTCTTCGCGAAGCTTGCCAGCAGCTTTTCGCTGGAGCTGGGTTTGCCTCCCGGCTGGAGAATCTTGGAGACCATCGAAGCCAAGCGGCTGCGCGAAGAGGCGGTCGAGGCGTTGCTCGAAGCGGAGACGGATGACGAGCTTGTACGACTGCTGCGACTGCTGACGAAGGGGACGACGTCACGCACGGTCAGCAGTTTGATCGACGACACTGTGAAGAACTGCGGCGAGGTCGCCAGTGAGACCGACCCGTCGGCCTGGGTCAAAGTCCCTCGGCCACCGCTGCCGACGTTTGCGGAGTTGCAACAATCCCGGCAACGCCTGCAAGAGTTGCTCGACACCGAAACTTACTCGGACAAGCGAGTCCCGAAGTCGATCTTGAAAGACCTCGAATCCGCCGAGCGTGACCAGTGGGAAGATCTGCTCGATCGTGGCATCCTGAAGGTTCTGCTGGCGGGCGGGCTGAAGTACTACAACAAAGAGATCGACCCACGGACGCTGGCGGTTTACGAAACGATTCTCGATCAAGTGAAACGACTCGCACTGCATCGGCTGTCGGTGCAGACCGAGGGGACGCGCGAACTGCTCGACAAGTTCGATCGCGAGTTTCGCGAGTTGCAACGCCGGCAAGGGGGCTGCTCGTTCACGGATGTTGCTCGTGCGCTGGCCGGTTGGAGCGATCTGTCAGCGGAGACCGATCAATCGTCCGGAAGCCTGGCGATGCGGCTGGATTCGCGATTGTCGCATTTATTGCTCGACGAGTTTCAAGACACGTCGCCGCTGCAATGGTCGGTCCTGCGTCCGTTCGCTGAGCAGGTTGCTCGCAAGCAACGCCCTGCTAAGAAAGCCGCTCAAAAGAAAATGTTCGACGACGACAGCGACCACGAATTGCCGCCGTCGTTCTTCTGTGTCGGCGACGTCAAGCAGGCGATCTACGGCTGGCGCGGTGGCGACGCGCGCATCTTCGACACGCTGCTCCGCCAGTTGCCGAACCTCACGCCGGACAAACTCTCGGAGAGTCGACGGTCTGCTCAGCCGATCATCGACACCGTCAATCTCGTGTTCGAGCGAATGACTCGGCACTCGAATCTCGAACGGCTGGCAGCACCGATTCAATCGTGGAGCGAGGCCTTTCCGCCGCACACGACCGCGCGAACGGATTTGAACGGCTACGTCGAGTTCCGTTCGGTCGCCGAGAAATCCGAAGGAGAATCGCAGTCCGATGTGACCCTGCAAGCGGCTGCGAATTTGGTCGCGGAGTTGGCGACAAAGCATCCGACTCGCAGCATCGGCGTGCTGACGCGCAGCAACGACGCGGTCGCGAAGCTGATTTTCGAGTTGCATCACCGCGATGTCCCCGCCAGCGAGGAAGGAGGTCATCCGCTGACCGACTCCGTGGCCGTGCGGTTGCTGCTGTCGCTGCTGACGCTGGCCGATCATCCAGGCGACCGGATCGTCCGCTTTCATGTCGCGACCTCGCCGCTGGGACCGGCGTTTCAGTTCGGAGATTTCCAAAACGATGCCGCCGCTGCGCAGTTGGCCGAGTCATTGCGGCGGCGATTGCTGTGCGACGGCTACGGCCCCTGTCTCGCCGAGTGGTCAAAGCTGCTGGCGGATCACGGCAGCTCTCGCGATCGAGTTCGCTTGGATCAACTCGTCAAACTGGCGGACGGCTATCAACCCTCGGCGACGCTGCGGCCTGGCGACTTCGTGGAATTCGTCCGCGACGAGCGAGTGGCCGATCCCAGCGGTGACCGCATCCGCGTGATGACCGTGCATCAAGCGAAAGGCTTGCAGTTCGACATCGTCGTGCTGCCGGAGTTGGACAAACTCATCCCCGGTCAAACGCCCGCACTGGTGGCAGGGAACGCCGACCCGATCGAGCCGCCGGACGCCGTCTGTCTGTACCGAGACAGCACGGTCCAACAACTCCTTCCGCCGGAGCTGCAAGCGCTGTTCGAGCAAGACACGGAGCGTCGCACGCACGAATCGCTGTGCGTGCTCTACGTCGCGCTGACCCGTGCAATCCACGCGATGTATCTGCTGATCGCTCCGCACGAGAAGGAGCCGACAAAGTCGTTCGCCGGTTTGCTGCGAGCATCGCTGGCCGACAACGCCCTCGCTCCGCCGGAGACGTTGCTGTTCGAGACGGGAGACGCGAATTGGGATACTAGCCCGAAGCGCCAGCGAGGGGGCAAATCAACGGTTGCTCCCGACCCCTCGCTGGCGCGTCGGGCTAGTTTGCCGGCTCGCATTCATTTCGCTCCGCCGTTGCCGACACCGACGCGCGGCTGGCAGCGCAAGGCTCCGTCGGCTCATGAATCGCAGCCATCGCGGCGACTCGACGAACTGCTGCGAACTCGTCCCACCGATGCTTTTGAACGAGGCACGCTGATTCACAAATGGTTCGAGCAGATCGAGTGGCTCGACGCCGGCCGACCGTCGAACGAGCAACTGCTCGCCGCCGCGCGGACGTTGCCGCCGATGGCACTTGACCCGATGAAGGTCCAGCCGGAGTTCTTCGCGATGCTCGATCAACCGGCGATCACTGCGGCTCTGCGCCGCGATCAATCGCCACATCACGCTCTGACACCGCAAGTGCTCCGCGAGCATCCCTTCGCCTGCCGCTTTGAGCGAACGCTCATCAGCGGCATTATCGACCGCCTCGTGCTGTGGTCGTCCGGAGATCGAATCGTCGCGGCGGAGATCGTGGATTTCAAAACCGACGTGATCGCCGACGGAGCTTCGCTGGATGCGCGAGTTGCGAGCTATAGGCCGCAGTTGGAATCGTACCGCCGTGCCGTCGTTCAACTCTTCGGTCTTGCGGTGGATCGAGTCGCGGCGAAGTTGCTGTTCGTGCAAGCCGCCGAACTCATCGAAGTCTGAACGAGCTTTGAAGCAGCAGGCTTGCCGATTCACGAGTCTTCCGACGGCGGAGTCGTCGGCGAAGGATCAGCTTCGTCCTGTTCGCGCAGCGTCTGTTTTCGATCCTGTGCCATCGCTGCGAAGCCGAGTCCCAGAATTGCCGCAACTTCGACGGCGAACAGCGATCCGGCGTTGCGATTCAACCAAACCGCTCCCGGCGAATGTGAGTTGCCGATCACGATCGCGATCAGCGCGAGAATCGTGACGACGAATACGCCAGCAGCAACAGCAGTCAGACGAAACAGCAGGCTGGCGGGTTTGGGTTGGTGGCGCATCGGGCGTTGAATCGTTTGTGGTTTGGATAGCGGCTATCGGCCTTCGGTCAACACGGAGCGTAGCCGTTCGAGGTCAGTTTCGTTCGTGTAGCCGTGCGGGCTGAATCGCATTAGTCCTTCGCGGAAATTGAGCACGACGCCGGCGGGCTTCGCGGTTGCGAGAATTCGCTGCCGATCGTCGTCGGACACTTCGCAGGAGACGATACCGGATCGCCGATCGGGTTTCGCCGATGATCGGATGGTGAAGTTCCGCGAGTCGAGCATTTGTCGAAGCTGATCAGTAACGTCGCAAAGCCGTGACCAAACGGCGTCGATGCCGAAGGAGAGCAGCAAATCCAGGCTCGCGCCGAGTGCCAGGATGCCGCCGGCGTTCGCGGTTCCTCCCTCGAAGCGGCGCGCGGCGGACCACATCTCACGCGGCTGAAGCGGACGAGCGACGCGGTATGAACCCGCGTCGTCCGAGTAGTTCGTGACAGCACCGAGATACGACCCCGAAAACCCGATGCTGTTCGGTCCGATGCCCGTCGGCCGCAGTCGTTCAAGGTGCTCTTGGCGGATGAAGAGTACGCCGGCCCCTTCGGGGCCAAGCATCCATTTGTGTCCGTCGGCCGCCAGAAAATCGACCGGCGTGCGGGACAGGTCGAGCGGGATGATTCCCAAGCCTTGAATCGCATCGACGCACAGCAGGATGCCGCGCCGATGGCAGGCATCCGCGAGTTCGTCGAGGTCGTGTCGCCAGCCGGTGACGAAGCCGACCCAACTGGCGGTGACGATCCGAGTCCGCGAGTCAGTCGCGGCGATCAGTCGGTCAATCTCACAAACGTCGGTGCCGGGTTCGCTCTCGACGATGCGGACTTCGACACCTCGCGGAATCAGACAACGCCATGCGTTTCGATTCGCCGGGAACTCGCTGCTGGCCAGCACGACATTGTCCCCAGGTTGCCACGGAAACGCTTCGGCGATGATCGACAGGCCGCTCGTCGTGTTCGGAACGAAGGCGACCTCGCTCGACTGGCAACCGAGCAACCGCGCGGCGGAATCGCGCACCGGGCCGACTCGCTTCCGCCACTCTGACCAGTTTGCGTCGCCGTTGTTCGTGACTTCGGCGGCCCAATCGGCGAGGGCCTGTTTCGCGGGCCGGCTGAGCGGCGCAACGGCGGCGTGGTCGAAGTACGCCCACCGTTCGGCGACCGGCATTTGCCGACGGAATTCGTGCCACCATTCGGCCATGATTGTGCCTCGAAATCGACCGGACGTGGGCGTCCGGGCTAAGCCGGCCGGCCAAAACCCGTTTCGG
>CAZILR010000378.1:0-5815 GCA_964539995.1 uncultured Planctomyces sp. | reverse complement strand
GGCACCTTGGTCGTAAAGAAGGGATCGAAAATGCGCTTCTGGACGTCGTCGGTCGATTGGACGTGCAGGCCGACCGGCGTGCCGGTCTTCTTGCCGGCAGCGAGCACTCGTTGCAGCATCGCTTCGAGTTCGGCGGCCGTCGGGTCGATCCCGTCGGGGCCGCGCATCTGAGCTTGCAGGTCGTTCGGGCCGACGAAGATCGCATCGACTCCGGGCAGGCTGTAAATCGCCTCGGCGTTGGCGACTCCTTCGGGGGACTCGGTTTGCAGGATGACCAGAATCTCGTCGTTGGCGTGCTTGTAGTAGTCACCGGCTGTCGCGTCGAAGTTGAGCGCGTGCAATGCTCCACCGACCGAGCGATTTCCGGTGGGGGGATACTTCGCCGCCGCAATCGCAGCTTTGGCTTCTGCGACGGTGTTGACCATCGGGACGACAATGCCCATCGCGCCCCCGTCGAGCACTCGCTTGATGTGATCGTGGTCGCCGCGAGGCACTCGCGCGATCGGCACACAACCGGCTTCAGCAATCGAAGCGAAACACATTGACGCATCGGACCAGTCGATCGGCGAGTGCTCCAAATCGACCGTCAGCCACGGGAATCCCGTGCGAGCCATGAATCGGGTCGCAAACACATTTCCCAACGACAACCAAGTGCCAACTTGCGGCTTGCCCGCCTTGAGCGCAGCTTTGACCGGATTCTTCTTCATGGTGCCTTCTCGTAGTGCAGGCGGCTCGCCTGCTTTGGTGACTGGCCTTCGATTTCCAACGCAGCAGGCGAGCCGCCTGCTCAACGAACGGGCGTGATTCTCCGGCTTGAGCTTGCCGCGTCAACTGAGCCAACCCGAAGAGTGAGTTGAATCTCGCCCTGCCCCCAAATAGATTTCCGCCCCTTCGGCCTCTCCGAGGACAGGTAGCTCAGTTGGTAGAGCACAGGACTGAAAATCCTGGTGTCGGCGGTTCGATCCCGCCCCTGTCCACTTCACGCAGCAGCCCGCACGAAGTCGCAACCATCGGCATCGTGCGGGCTTCTGTTTGCGCCTCGATCGGTGTGCTGTTCAGCACCTCGGAAGAGCAAACGAGAGTTTGCGAGGCGATGCGGGACTCGACTGCTGCGCTTTCTGTTGCGCGCTGCACGAGGTCGTTGCTGGCGGCATCGTAGAGGTCGCCTCCAACCATCAAGTAACTCGCATGGCAATGATCCTCCGTGGTCCGAGCGTCAGACACCAACCCCTGAAATAAATTTCCTCGACTTAGAAGCACTACACTAGCGCGGGCCGGCTGATGATCTCAAGGAACTCCCCATGACCACCGATTCGCTGTTTTCCGTTGCCAACAAAGTCACGCTCGTTTCCGGAGGCAGCCGCGGCATCGGCAAAGCCCTGGCTGCTGGCTTCGCCGCGCGCGGAGCCAAAGTCATCATCACCGGCCGCGAAACCAGCACGTTGGCGGCGACCGCCGCTGAAATCGGCTCGGCGTCAAATTCGGTTGCGCCCGTCGTCTGCGACGCCGCCAAGAAAGAAGATGTCGAACGCTGCGTGAAACAAGTCACCGATCAATTCGGCCGCATCGACGTGCGGCTGACCGTCGCCGGGGTCAACAAGCGACACCCGGCCGAGACCTACACGGAAGAAGAGTTCGACTTCATCATCGACGTCAACCTGCGCGGGGCGTTCTGGATGGCGGTCGAAGTCGGCAAAGTGATGCTCGCACAGAAATCCGGCTCGCAGATTCACATCGACTCGCTCAACACGTTCTCGCCGCTGAAAAATGTGACGCCATACGCGATGACCAAGTTCGGCATCTCGGCGATGTCGCGCGGCCTCGCGACCGAATGGGGACCGCGCGGCGTGCGAGTCAACGCGCTCGCGCCAGGCTTCGTCCTGACCGATCTGACTCGCAAGCTCTGGTCCGATCCCACGATGAACGCCTGGGGCCTCGCCAACACGCCGCTCGGACGCTTGGGTGAAGTCGAAGACATGGTCGGCACCGCGATCTTCCTCGCGTCCGACGCCTCCGCATTCATGACTGGCCAAGTCGTGCGAGTCGATGGCGGCTTCACCGCGGGCTTGGCGTGGCCAATTCCGAGCTGACGCGAGCCTGAGTCTGATCCCTCGATTGGGTTATTCCGACCTTGCCGGCTGCTCATGGAGTCACTTTCGCCGTCTCCGACCCGCGGGGTTGCTGTCGCTGCACTTCAGGAACATGCTGAGCGTTGCTGTGCCGAAGTGGTTATGCCGCAATCAATCGACAGGGTCACGCTCCATGAAGAACTTCTTCCGTCTCATCGCAGGGCTAGGTCAGCGTCATCGTCGTCGTCCATTCGTATCAAAAAGCCTTGAGTCCCTGGAGCGGCGTTGCCTACCGACGAGTGTCGTCGTGAATTCGAACTCGGTCTTCGTCGAGGATTTAGACAGCTCGACAAGGAATGACCTCACGGTTGGCTGGGATGCGGAGACTCAAGAGTTGGTGATCGTCGATTTAGCCACGTCGGTCACGACGAATGACGGCACACGCATCAACGCACACGAAGTTCGTATTCACTCGACAGAGTTACCGATTGGCTCAGATTGGCAAATCCTCATTTATGTCGGACGCGGCGACGATCGGGTGATCGTTCTTGAGGGAGTTCCGGCATCAAGCATTATTGTCGGGGATCAAGGGAACGATTTGATTCGGTGCCTCGATTCCAATCGTCACCTCATCTATGGGGTTGAGGGAAACGACACGCTGATTGGTGGAACCGGTGAAGATTATTTGTTCGGCGGCCGCGGAAATGATCTGCTCGATGGCGGTGATGGAGCCGAAGACCATGTGGGGGAAGCTGGGAACGTGAATTTCGTGCTCGACGATCATCGTCTGATCGGCTTGGGGACGGACACATTCATCAATGTCGAAAAAGTGTACCTCTACGGCGGGAATGGCCGGAATCGGATCGACGCGTCGCGCTATCACGGTGATGCGAGCCTCTACGGTGAAGGAGGTGACGACACCTTGATCGGCACAGCGGCGGCCGGACAGACCCTCAAACTGTTCGGTGGTGATGGGAACGATTCGTTGACGACGACTGCGGAATCTCAAGGCTCTTCGAGGCTCACGGGGGGCATGGGGAATGACACCCTCCACGGTCTTGGAACACATGACACGCTCGTTGAATTCTTGAACAAGGATGTCCGGCTCACGGATCACTCGATGACTGGTGCCGGGAATGATCGCCTGGAACGAATCGAATCAGCAGACATCACCGCCTACGACGAGACAGGACGTCCGCGAGCGGTTCGTTTTGATGCCACTGCTTGGTCTGGTTTGCTGTCGCTCACTGGAAACGATGGCAACGATACGCTCTTGGCAGGCTCCGGAATTTCGCTGCTGATCGGGGGCAATGGCGACGATGTGCTGCGCGGCGGCGGATCGACAGATGATTTGTTTGGAGGCCCAGGACATGATCGACTCGATGGTGGACAAGGTAGCGACTTCTTAGTCGGTGAAGAGGGGGATGACACTCTGAATGGCGGCTCCGGCCACGATGTTTTGCTGGGTGGCGATGGTGATGATGATCTCGATGGGAAATATGGAAACGACGAAGTGAGTGGTGGTTCCGGCCGAGACTCATTTCGCGGTGAAGCGGGCAACGATACCCTCAATGGTGGCCCCGAAGACGACCGACTCGATGCGGGTGATGGCAACGACGTTCTCATCGACGACGACGGCCAAAACACTTTCTGGGGCGGAAACGGCGCTGACTATTTCGTCGCTGGCGAAGACGACGATGACATCGACGCTGGCCCTGGCAACGACACGGTGTTCGCTCAAGCAGGAAATGATTCCATTCGCGGTGGGGTTGGCAATGACTTGATCGTGGGTGGAGAAGGCGATGATGTCGCGTCAGGTGATGCCGGAAACGACACGATCTTTGGCGAAGGCGGACGTGACGTGCTTCACGGTGGTCACGGAAACGATGTGTTGCAAAGCGGCAGAGATGATGACACGTTGGAAGGTGGACCCGGCCGTGATTTTCTGTTTGGACTGGAAGGTCGCGACCTGTTGTACGGCGGCGATGGCGATGACGAGCTCATCGGTGGCGAGGACGATGACCGCTTGGAGGGAAATACGGGCGATGATCGACTCTTTGGTCAAGACGGGGATGATCTGCTGCTCGCTGGTGGCGGACGTGACACGCTGTCCGGCGAAGCTGGCAACGATACGTTGTTGGGAGGTGCCAATGACGACACGGCTTATGGCGGTCTCGGTGATGATCTGCTGGACGGCGAGCTTGGGAACGACATCCTGAACGGCGAAGCCGGCAACGACACGCTGCTCGGTGGAGCAGGCAACGACGGCTTGCTCGGATTTGAGGAGCGCGATTCGCTGGTCGGCGGACAGGGAAATGACACGCTGGTCGGTGGGTTGGAGAACGACACACTGCTTGGTGATCTCGGCAATGACATCCTGCTTGGCGACGAGGGCGATGACTCACTCCGTGGAGACGACGGCCGAGACACGTTGGCTGGCGGATCAGGCAACAATGTCCTGGTCGGTGATCCACAGGAGATCAACGAGGCGTTTGTGTTTGATCTGAATGACTTGCTCAAACGGCTGTAATCGACCATTCGCTGTTGAGTTGAGACGCTGGCTTGTGCAGAATGACCGCGACGTCGCAGGACGTCCCCGCCTGATTGCCTGCCATCTTCTCCCGCCGAAACGCTGTTCGAGGTTTTCCTCATGCGTGCTTTGCGCTCCGTGCTTCGTTGGAGTCTCGTGCTTGCCGCGATGTTGCTCGTGGTTCCGTCAAGTCGCGGTCAGGAACTGACGTTTGAAACTCATGTGCGGCCGATCTTGAAGGCTCACTGTTTTGACTGTCACGGGGCGGAAGAGGAGCTGAAAGGCAAGCTCGACCTGCGACTGGTGCGACTGATGGTCAAAGGAGGTGAGTCGGGGACAGCGATCGAGCCGGGCAAGCCGAACGCGAGTTTGTTTTTGCAGCGCATCAAGTCGGGCGAGATGCCTCCGGGGCAGGTGAAGGTTTCGGCGCGAGAGATCGAGGTGCTCGAAAAGTGGATCACGACCGGCGCGAAGACCGCTCGCGCGGAACCGGCCGAGATCGGTAAAGGTCTGGGAATCACCGACGAGGAACGCTCGTTCTGGGCGTTTCGACCGCTCGCTCGACCAGCGCTGCCGATCCCGGATTTGAAATCTCAAATCGAAAATCAAAAATCAAAAATCGAGAATCCCATTGACCGCTTCATCCTCGCGAAGCTCCAAGAACGCAGCCTCTCGTTCGGCCCGGAAGCGGACAAAACGACGTTGATCAAGCGAGTGTACTTCGATCTCATCGGTCTGCCGCCGTCGCGTGACGAAGTAAACGAGTTCGTCAACGACATCGAACCCGACGCCTACGAGCGCGTGATCGACCGGTTGCTGGCGTCGCCGCATTACGGCGAGCGCTGGGGACGGCACTGGCTGGACGCGGCGGGGTATGCTGACTCGGACGGCTACTCGAATGCGGATGTCGATCGGCCTTGGGCATTCAAGTATCGCGACTGGGTCATTCGAGCGCTCAACGACGACAAGCCGATCGACGAGTTCATCGTCGAGCAACTGGCCGGCGACCTGTTCCTCAACGGCAAGTTCGCGAACCTGTCGCCGACCGATATCGACCGGCTGACCGCGACCGGATTCCTCCGCATGGTGTCCGACGGCACCGGCGACGGCTCCGTCGATCAGGACTTGGCGAAGAACGCGGTTGTGGCGGAAACGCTGAAGATGGTCAGTTCGTCGCTGCTGGGCCTGACGGTCGGATGTGCTCAGTGTCACGACC
>CAZILR010000377.1:0-5852 GCA_964539995.1 uncultured Planctomyces sp. | reverse complement strand
GACGGCACTGGCGGCGGCAGCGCGAGCGCTGGCTCCAACGATCAGCAGTCGTGAGGAATCCGAGAACGTCATGGGAAAGCCTGCCGGTTCGTTGATTCTTCGGGGCGGGCGGCTAGCATCTTCGCCCGTCCCGCGGCGGTTGTCTGGGATGCGGACGTGAAAAGAAAAGCGTCTGCTGTCTCGCGTCGCAAGGAATGTCCATCCGGGGAGCGCACTTCGACTGGTGCTCGGCCCCCGCAAACTCAAGGAGTTGCAACCATGTCGATGTACGTTGGCGAAGCGCTGTGCGGTGAAGGAAACGAAGTGGCTCACATCGATCTGTTGATCGGTGACAAGGATGGCCCGGTGGGTGTCGCGTTCGCGAACGCTCTGTCGCGACAAAGCGCCGGCCACAGCAACCTGCTGGCCGTGCTGACCCCGAACCTCGCCGTCAAGCCGGCGACCGTGATGATCACCAAGGTCACGATCAAGGGAGCCAAGCAAGCGGTTCACATGTTTGGCCCGGCTCAGTACGCCGTCGCCAAGGCCGTTGCCGACAGCGTCGAGAAAGGGATTATCCCGAAGGATCAAGCCGAGAAGCTGGTCATCGTCTGCGGTGTGTTCATCCACTGGCAGGCCAACGACGACAAGAAAATCTTCCAATACAACTACGAGGCCACGATGCTGTCGATCGCTCGCGCCATGAAGAACGAGCCATCGGCCGACGAGATGGTCGCCAAGAAAGATTCCGCCAAGCACCCGTTCTTCGCGGGCTAGTCGTTGGATTGAAAAGCAAACTGCGACGACTCGGATTCAGCGATGAAGCCGAGTCGTTGTTCGTTTTCAGAGGAGCATGGCCAAGCTTTCGGCGGGGCTGCAAGTTACGATCTGAACCATGATTTTTGCCCCGCGACATGACTGGATTTCGTTTGACACGAAGTGCCGAGCGGTTCGAGCGTCACGACTTCGCAGCCTGACGATCGAACAAGCGTGGGCGATGTATGTCAGCATGTTCGATCTCGTCGCCAGCCAAGCTGGGCCGTCGTCCTCCCGATTGAAAGCCGCTCACAGGAACGAAAAACTGGTGACTCGTCGAAAACTCGTGACGGCTTTTTCCAAACTCGATGAACTAAAACGTGAACGCGGCTCTGCAAACAACTCTGGCGGACGTGACACGGTGGCTCCGTGACGAAGGCATTCCGTTCGCCGTGATCGGCGGCATCGCGGCCACGTTTCGCGGCGAAGCCCGGTTTACTTCCGACGTGGACCTTGTGGTCGGCATCGATCTCGACGAGGCGCTGCTGTTGCTGGCTCGACTTCCTCGCAGCCCCTTTCAGCCGCTGTTTCCCGAAGTGGAAGAGGTGCTGCGAACCTCGTTTCTGTTGCCGATTCTGCATTCCGTCACGCAGGTCTCGGTGGACATCGCGATCGGCATGAGCGGCTTCGAGCGACAAGCAATTGCGAGAGCGTCAGAAGTTGTGTTGCCCGACTGCCGATTTCCGGTTGTCTCGGCCGAGGATTTGATCCTGATGAAGCTTTTGGCCGGCCGGCCGCGTGACACCGACGACGTCCGAAACATTATGCTCCGTCATGGACCAACGCTGGATTGGAATTACCTGCTGGATGTCGGCCAGCAACTCCAGGAAGCGGTCGATCAAGATTTGTTGTCCGAACTCCTCCGACTGAAAGCTGACACCGAAGAGGCGATTTGATCCATGCGCAAAATTCTGATTCAACTCGACACGGATCCTCAGCCATCCGTCTTTGACCGCGTCGTCGCGATCGACTCCGGCGTGGATGAATTGTTTTCCTACGGCGGCGTCACGCCAGACAACGTCGTCGGGCTTGTTCACGGAGCGATCTTCACGCGCGGTGTACCGGACCTGAAGAACACGGCGATCTTCATCGGCGGCAGCAACGTCGCGGCGGGCGAGCAACTTTTTGCGAAAGTGCAGACGACGTTCTTCGGCCCGATGCGCGTCTCGACGATGATGGACTCAAACGGCTCAAACACAACGGCCGCTGCTGCGGTGCTCGCGTGCCGCAAGCATGTGCCGCTGGCCGGAGCACACGCACTGGTGCTGGCCGGCACCGGCCCGGTTGGACATCGAGCCGCTCAAATTCTTGCCGCCGAAGGAGCTGAAGTTCGAGTCGCTTCACGCACGCGAGACAAGGCCGAACAAACTTGCTTCGCGATCGCGAAAGTTCTCTCTGCCGCGCGAGTCACTCCGGTTGCGACCGGCACCGATGCCGAACTTGCAGAAGCGTGCGACGGCGTCTCGCTGATCATCGCCGCTGGAGCCGCCGGCATCGAACTCCTCTCCGCCAGTCGCCGAGCCAGTTTGAAATCACTCAAAGTCGCCGTCGATCTGAACGCAGTCCCCCCACTGGGCATCGGCGGCGTTGAAGTCATGGACAAGGCCAAGGACCGCGACGGCCAACTCTGCTACGGAGCCATCGGCGTTGGCGGCACCAAAATGAAAATCCACCGAGCGGCCGTCGCACGGCTCTTCGAGTCCAACGACCAAGTGCTCGATACCGCCGCGATCTATGCCATCGGACAAACGCTGTGAGTTCGCATCCGTCACGTCAGCGACCAGAACTGCTCGCCCCGGCCGGCGACCTGGAATGTGCTCGCGCGGCGGTCGAGAACGGAGCGGACGCCGTCTATTTCGGTCTCGACACTGGCTTCAACGCGCGAGCTCGTGCGACGAACATCAACGAAGAGCAGCTTCCTGAACTGATGCGATTGCTGCACGAGCGCGGCGTGAAAGGGTATCTGACGCTCAACACGCTTGCGTTCACCAACGAACTGCCGGAGGTCGAACGAGTCGTGCGCGTCGCGGCCGAGACGGGCGTCGATGCGGTGCTCGTGCAAGACATCGGCGTCGCGCGGTTGGTCCGAGCGATCTGTCCTGACTTGCCGGTTCATGCTTCCACGCAGATGACGCTGACCAGTTCAGAGGGGATTGAGATTGCGAAGGAACTCGGCGTTGAACGAGTCGTGCTGGCTCGCGAACTCTCGCTCGAACAGATCGCGAAAATCTCGTCGCGGATCGACATGCCGTTGGAGGCGTTCGTGCATGGGGCGCTCTGCGTCGCGTATTCCGGACAGTGTCTGACCAGCGAATCGCTCGGAGGGCGAAGTGCGAATCGCGGACAGTGCGCTCAGGCTTGTCGATTGCCGTATGAACTGGTCTGTGACGGTGATGACATTGACCTCGGCGATCAAAAGTATTTGCTCAGCCCGCAGGACTTGGCGGCCTACGAACTAACGCCCGACTTGATCGACGCGGGAGTGATCTCGTTCAAAATCGAAGGCCGGTTGAAGTCGGCGGAGTACGTTGCGAACATCACTCGGCATTATCGCCGCGCGATTGACGCGGCGTTCGCGAAGCAATCGGTCGAGTTCTCGAAGCAAGACGTCGAAGAGATGCAGTTGTCGTTCTCGCGCGGCTTCTCGCCAGGTTGGCTGCGCGGCGACGATCACAAGATGCTCGTGCCGGCGATCTCGTCCGCGAAGCGCGGCGTGTTTCTCGGCACGGTGCAATCGGCAGCTCGCGGCCGAGTGGCCGTTCAACTGGCCTGCGGGATCGCAGCCGGCGATGGACTTGTCTTTGAAGGCAATCGCGCGGACAACGACGAACAAGGAGGCCGAGTCTTCGAGGTCTGGCAGCGAGATCGCCTGTTGGACCGGCCGGTGTCGAGTGGTCTCGTCGAGTTGTCTTTCCAACGTGGAGCGATCGACTTCGAGCGGCTGTGGCCAGGACAGCAATTGTGGAAGACGGACGACCCAAAACTGTCGGCTCGGTTGCGAAAGACGTTTACGAGTGCCGACCCGATCCGGCGTGTGCCGCTCGATCTGCGAGTCGCAGCGAATGTCGGACAGCCATTGCGAATCGTCGGCCGATCCGTGAATGGAGCCACTTGTGAAGTCGCCTCCTCTTCACCGTTGGAAGTGGCGAAGAAGCATCCGGTGACGAATGATCTCCTCCGATCGCAACTCGGCCGGCTAGGGCAGACCGTTTACGAACTGCGCGACCTCGACGCGGTGATCGACGGTTCGCCGATGATTCCGCTGAGCGTGCTGAGCGAATTGCGGCACGAGATGATTCGCCAGTTGGAAGCATCGGCCGCGCGTGTCCCGCAACGGCGCATCGCCAGCGAGTCAGCATTGGCGGCTCTCGTAGGGCAGGTTTCCAACCTGTCTGGAGTTCAAGACAAACAGGCTTTCGCTCAACGGCCGGCCAGGTTGGAAACCTGCCCCACGACGTTGCACGTCCTCTGTCGCACGCTCGAACAACTGCGAGTTGTGCTCGCGCACGGCGAACGAAAGATCGCCGCCGATTTTCAGGACATTCGCGAGTACCGTGAGGCGGTCGCTCTCGCTCGCGAAGCCGGTGCTGAGATCTGGTTGGCGACGCCGCGCATCCAAAAGCCGGAGGAGACCGGTCTGTTCCGAGCGCTGTTGAAGCACGGAGCCGACGGCATCCTGATGCGGAACCTTGGCGGCTTGTGGTTCTTCGCGAACGAAGGCGTGCCGTTCGTCGCCGACTTCTCGCTGAACGTGACAAACGAGCTGACCGCTCAGTTCCTGATCGAGCACGGAGCTCGGCGAGTCACGGCGTCTTACGATCTCAATCGCGATCAACTGCTCGACCTCGTCGCCGCGTGTCCGCCGGAATGGTTGGAAGTCGTCATTCACCAGCACATGCCGATGTTCCACATGGAGCATTGCGTGTTCTGCGCCGTGCTCTCGCCGGGCACGAATCCGACGAACTGCGGCCGGCCGTGTGATCGTCACGACGTGCATCTGCGCGACCGGCAGGGAGTCGAACACCGTTTGACCGCCGATGTCGGCTGCCGCAACACGCTGTTCAACGCGATTCCGCAGAGCGGAGCCGAGGTTGTTTCGGAATTGCTTTTGCGTGGCGTGCGAAACTTCCGAGTGGAACTGCTCGATGAGTCGCCGGACGAGATTCGGCTGATCCTCGATTCCTACCGAGACCTGCTCTCAGGACGAGTCGCCGGCCGTGATGTCTGGAAGAAGCTTAACGCGGCGAATCGAGTCGGCGTCACTCGCGGGACGCTCGAAGAGCGAAGAAATCCGCTGGCGATTCTGTGAGGTCTTCCGGGCGATTTTCTCCGGGAACTCGTGAGAATCCCGTCGCCGACGACGAAATTCCGAATCGTTGTGAATCGACCGAAGCGACCTTAGACTGCTCCCCCTTTCCGCCGAATCGCCCGCAATCGGGCAGTGGCGTTGCGGAAAGGCCGTTCCTGAAAGTGATTGACGAAATGAAACATGTCCTCTCGGCGCTGGTGATGAACCAACCGGGTGTGCTGGCGCACATCTCCGGGATGCTGGCGTCGCGTGCCTTCAACATTGAAAGCCTCGCCGTCGGCGAGACCGAGAACCCCGAATACTCCCGCATCACGTTCGTCGTCGAAGGAGACGAGCGAGTGCTGGATCAGGTCCGCAAGCAGCTTGAGAAGATCATCAACGTCGTTCGCGTGATCGACTTCTCGGACCAGAAGTTCGTCGAGCGTGACCTGATGCTGATGAAAGTCAGCACCGCGAAGGATCGCCGCGCGGAAATCAAAGAGCTGGTCGAAATCTTCCGAGGCCGGATCGTGGACGTCAGCGCGACGCACGTCATGGTCGAAATCTCCGGCCAGGAAGGAAAACTCGAAGCGTTCATCGAGCTGATGCGGCCATTCGGAATTCTCGAAATGGTCCGCACAGGCCGGATCGCTCTGCAACGCGACCACGAAGTCACACCGAACGAGTAGGTCAGCCTTTCCAGGCTGACTGAATTGGCAATTGTCAGCGATCTCAATACTTCGGTCAGGCTAGAAAGCCTGATCTACAA
>CAZILR010000376.1:0-5855 GCA_964539995.1 uncultured Planctomyces sp. | reverse complement strand
CAGGCTGGGAAGCCTGACCTACGATTCCCTCCCCCGTTTCCCACCTGTTTCTCTCACCAAGGAGACCTCCCATGAAATCGTTCGCGTTGACCCTGTGTGCGTTTTCGGCAGCGTTGCTCGCCGGAGTGTTCGTGTCCGCCGAAGACAAGAAGCCCGCTGAGAAAACTCCGCCGCTGCTCAAGCACGAGATGAAGTCGCTGACCGGCAAGAAAGTCGATCTCGGCAAGTACAACGGCAAAGTGCTGCTGATCGTCAACGTCGCCAGCCAATGCGGAGCGACTCCGCAGTACAAGCCGCTCGAAGCGTTGCACGAGAAGTACAACGAGAAGGGCCTGGCGGTACTCGGCTTCCCCTGCAATCAGTTCGGCAAGCAAGAGCCGGGCAGCGATGATGACGTCGCCGAATTCTGCCAGAAGAACTACGGCGTGAAGTTCGACATGTTCTCGAAGGTGGACGTCAACGGCGATCAAGCCGCCGACCTCTTCAAGCAACTGACGTCGAAGGAGGCCTTCGACAAGGACGCCGGCCCGGTGAAGTGGAACTTCGAGAAGTTCCTCATCAGCAAGGAAGGTAAAGTCGTCGCCCGCTTCCGCACAAAGGTCCAACCGGACTCGGAAGAAGTCGTGAAGGCGATCGAAGCCGAACTGGCGAAGTAGTCCCGGAGGATGGGCACTCTTGCCCGTCCGTGCGTCCAACCGAGGGGACGGGCAAGAGTGCCCGTCCTCCGGTGTTTCTTGGAGCCGCCGCAATGACTGAATTCGCGTCACGTCGCTTGCTGTTGCTGATCGGTGTGAGCGTTGCCGCGCTGATCGCTTGGCCGCGTGAGCGAGCGGACTCGCAAGACTCGCCAACATTCGATGCCGCATCGGTCGAGTTTTTCACGGCGAAAGTCAAACCGCTGCTGGAGGCCCGCTGCTTCGAGTGTCACGGGCCGGACTCAAAGAAACCAAATGGCGGGCTGAGTCTCGCGTCGCGAGCCACGATGCTGCGCGGCGGCGATTCCGGCGCGGCGATCGTGGCGGGGAAGCCGGCCGAGAGTTTGCTCGTCAAGGCGATCAACTACGTCGATTTCGAGATGCCCCCCAAGTCGCGTCTGCCCGAAGGGGAAGTCGCGATCCTCACCGAATGGGTCAAGCGTGGTGCTCCGTGGTCGAAGGACGACACGCCGATCAAGGAGGCCAGGCCGGAACTGTTCCCACTGGCCGAACGCAAGGCGAGCCACTGGTGCTGGAAACCAATCGGCCACTTCAATCCGCCCTCCGTAGCCTCGTCACTCCATGACGCGGATTCCATCACCGACATCGACCGTTTCATCCTGACGAAGTTGACGGAAAAGGGCCTGTCCCCTGCCGCTTCCGCCGATCGCCGCACGTTGCTGCGTCGAGTCTATTTCGCGCTCATCGGTCTCCCACCGACACCGGCTGAAGCAGACGAGTTCGTCAACGATCCCGCGCCAACGCGCAACGCGCTGACTCGCGTCGTGGACCGCTTGCTCGATTCGCCGCACTTCGGAGAACGCTGGGCACGGCATTGGCTCGATCTGGTGCGCTACGCCGAAACGCTCGGCCATGAATTCGATTATCCGCTGCATCACGCCTACCAGTACCGCGACTATGTGATCCGCGCGCTCAACGCCGACGTGCCGTATGACCGCTTCGTCGTCGAACACGTCGCCGGGGATTTGCTCCCAAGTAGCCCTCACGCTCCGCGTGAGGACAGCCGTGCGCGCGGACGAGCAGCGAACACGCCTGACCGTCAAACTCAAAATGGGAGCAACGCGACGTTCGGCTTTCCTCACCCGGAGCGTGAGGGCTACGTCGCTCGCCTCCACCCCGCCGACAAATTCAACGAATCGCTCCTCGCCACCGGCTTCTGGTTCCTCGGCGAGGACAAGCACGCTCCGGTGGATGTGAAGGGGGAGCAAGCCGCGCGGATCGACAATCAGCTTGACGTCTTCTCGAAGGCGTTCCTCGCCATGACCGTGGCTTGCGCGAGATGTCACGATCACAAGTTCGACGCACTGACGACTCGCGACTACTACGCGCTCAGCGGCTTCTTGCAGAGCTCCCGCCGACAGACGGCATACCTCGACCCGCACGGAAAGATCGACGCGGCCGTTGCCGAACTGAAACGCTCGCAACCGAAGCCGACAACATCAGAACCGGCCGCAGCACGCGAAGTCCCCAACGGGACGGTTCTGTTCGAGGACTTCACGTCCACCAGATTCGTCGATCTGCAACACCCACGAATTGCGAACTCGGAACTGGGAACTGGGAACTCGGAACTCCCTTGGTTCGCCACCGGCTGGTCCTTCGGCGATGGGCCGAACCCGAACGGCGTTGCTCACAGCGGCGAGTTGCATCCGCGACTGCGTGGCGTGCTCCGGTCGCCGACGTTCACGATCACGCATCCGCAAATTCTGTATCGGCTGGCCGGGCAGAACGCGCGCGTGCGGTTGATCATCGACGGCTATCAGATGATGGACTTCAGCGGCCTGCTGTTCGGCGGAACGACATTCGAGGTCAAGACCGATGGCAAGTGGGTCTGGCATCGGCAGGGAGGCGACCTGCAAAACTACCTCGGTCGCCGAGCCTACATCGAACTGATCGACGACGGCGACGGCTGGATCGCCTGCGAGTCGATCTCGTTCACAAACGGTGGTCGTGAGCCTGCCGTTTCAAAAGACGAAGTCGAGCCGCTCAAGGCGGTCTTGGCCGAGGCTACAAAGATAGAGATTCCGGAGCCCATGCGATCCCTCGCGATCTGTGACGGCAACGCGATTGACGAGCAGGTCTTCATTCGCGGCAGCCACAAAAATCTCGGCAGCGTCGTCGCGAGACGAGACCTCGAAGCGCTCGGCGGCACCGAGGACAAACCACTGACTCCTCAAGACGGCAGCGGTCGCTTGCGGTTGGCGCTGCGCATGGTTGATCCGAAAACGAATCCGTTCGTCCCGCGAGTCGCTGTGAACCGCGTCTGGCATCACCTGTTCGGCCGAGGCATCGTCGAGACGGTCGATAATTTCGGTGTGCTCGGCAAGGAACCGACGCACCCTGAATTGCTCGACTATCTCGCAGAGACATTCGTCGCCGACGGTTGGTCGCTCAAGCGGCTGATCCGCCGCATCGTGCTGACGAACACCTGGCAGATGGCAAGCGAGTCTCCATCCGTACCGCGACCGTCAGGGAGCGGCCCAAGCGAGAACGAAGTCGATCCACAGAATCTCTGGCTACATCACGCCCCGATCCATCGACTCGAAGGGGAAGCGATTCGCGACGCGATGCTGTTGATCGTTGGCCGCTTGAATCGACAGACCTTCGGCCCCAGCGTGCCCGTCCACCTGACGCCGTTCATGCAAGGCCGAGGCCGTCCCGGTAACAGCGGACCGCTCGACGGCGACGGCCGGCGCAGCCTTTACACGTCGATCAATCGCAACTTCCTTTCGCCGATGATGCTGGCCTTCGACACGCCGATCCCGTTCACCGCCATCGGCCGACGCAACGTCAGCAACGTGCCGGCTCAAGCCTTGATCCTGATGAACGACCCGTTCGTGCTCGACATGGCGAAACGCTGGGCCGAACGCTCACTGAAAGAGCAACCCGAC
This sequence comes from uncultured Planctomyces sp., assembly GCA_964539995.1. Lineage (GTDB taxonomy): Bacteria > Planctomycetota > Planctomycetia > Planctomycetales > Planctomycetaceae > SXKJ01. Next base: position 2,251 of record CAZILR010000376.1, on the reverse strand, counting down.
CTCAGCCCCGAAACCCGCATCGAGCGACTGTATCTCGAAGCGTTCACGCGATCGCCGAATGAAACCGAACGGGCCGATGCTCTCACGTTCCTGAACGAGCAAGCCAAGTCGTACAACCTTCCTGCCGATGCTTGGCCCAAACACGCTCAAGTCTGGACCGACCTCTGCCATGTGCTGTTCAATGTCAAAGAATTCGTGTTCGTGAAGTGAGCGAGAAGAAGACAAGAGGACGAGCGCATGCACTGCCGACGCTTTTTGACTCCACCGCAGACTCGACGCGCGATGCTGCAAACGTGTGCCAGCGGCTTCGGAACTGTCGCGCTGGCGTCGTTGTTAAATGAGCCGGCGTTTGGAGCCGAGGCGATTTCCGCCAGCGAGAAGAATCCGTTCGCCGCTCGAAAGCCACATTTTGATGCGAAGGCGAAGTCGGTCATCTTTCTGTACATGGACGGCGGCGTGTCGCAGGTCGATTCGTTTGATCCGAAGCCGCGGCTCGATGCGGAAAACGGCAAGCCGTTCGGGATGAAGATCGAGAAGACGCAGTTCAACAACATCGGCAACACGCTGGCGAGTCCGTGGAAATTCAACAAATACGGCGAGAGCGGCATTCCAGTCAGCGATCTGTTTCCGCATGTCGCGCAGCACGTCGATAAGCTGGCAGTCGTGCGGTCGCTGACGTCGCAGTTCCCGGAGCACACAAATGCGAACTACTTCCTGCACACCGGCAACGGCCAGCAAGGCCGGCCGAGCATGGGAGCGTGGGTTGGCTACGGACTCGGAACGGAGTGTCAGGATCTGCCGGGGTTCGTGGTGCTCAACGGCGGACTGATCCCGCCGGGTGGGTTGGACAATTTCAACAGCGGGTTCCTACCGGCGAGCTTTCAAGCCAGCGTGCTCGGCGCGAGTGATCCGCCGGTGGCGAACATCAAACGAATGGAATCATCTGCGGAGTCACAGCAACGCAAGCTTGACCTGATGCGGCGACTGGATCGCAAGCTGCTCGAGCAAACGGGACCGGTCGATGCGATTGAATCGGCGATCGCGAATTACGAACTCGCCGCGCGGATGCAGATGGCGGTGCCGCAGCTCATGGACTTGTCGAACGAGACCGAGGCGACGCAGAAGGCGTATGGCCTGCAAGCCGACTTCGGCAACACGCGCACGTTCGGGCGCATTTGTTTGCTCGCGAGACGGCTGGTCGAGCGGGGCGTGCGGTTCATCGAACTAACTTGTCCTGGCGGCAACGGCGACCGCTGGGATCAGCACAACGGTCTCAAAGATGGACATCAGAAAAACGCGCTGACCGTCGATCAGCCGATCGGGGCGTTGCTGGCCGATCTTGCTCAGCGCGGATTGCTCGACAGCACGCTCGTCGTCTGGTCGGGGGAGTTCGGTCGGACTCCGTTCGCACAAGGCAGCGACGGTCGCGACCACAATCCGTTTGCGTTCTCGATCTGGATGGCCGGCGGCGGCATCAAGGGTGGTACGACCTACGGCATGACCGACGAGTACGGCTACAAGTGCGTCGAGAACCGACTCGAAATGCACGACCTGCACGCCACGATGCTGCACCTGCTGGGCGTCGATCACACCAAGCAGACCTTCCGCTTCAGCGGCCGAGACATGCGGCTGACCGACGTCTTCGGGCACGTCGTGAAAGAAATTCTGGCGTAGCCACGCTCGCCAAGAGCGTGGGCTTTCCGCGCACCCACGCTCTCGGCGAGCGTGGCTACTTAACCTGAAATCGTTTGCCAACCGTTGCCGTCAGCGCTAGCAAGCGCGGCCAGATTGACTCGCAAAGTTTGCAGCCCGGCCCCCAGCGAACACGCGGGAGGCGAACTCGTTTCGATGGACGAGAGAAACTGATCTGCTTGCCGCACGAAGAGCGTGTCCCGTTCCAGCGGAGTGATTGTGTCGTCGTGCCAGTCTTCGCCGGGAGCGGTCATCGTCCGCAGGCGATTCGCGTGCGATTCGAGTCTCAGCGTGCCCCGTTCGCAGACGACCGTCAGCGTGAATTCATTCGGGGCTTGGTATTGGTTGAGATTGTAGCTCGCGAGCGTCCCGCCGTGCCGAGCCAGCAGATGCACGGTGTCTTCAACGCTGACGCCGTCGAGCACTTGATGGGTGGCATCGGCCACGAGCCGATCAATCGGGCCGAGCAGCCATTCGCCCGCATTGAGGACGTGCGTGATCGCGTCTTGAATCGCTCCGCCGCCGGTCGTTCGGTCGCGGTAATAAATGTCGCGATACG
>CAZILR010000375.1:0-5864 GCA_964539995.1 uncultured Planctomyces sp. | reverse complement strand
TGCGGACGCTGCTCGCATCGTATTCGATCATCAGCACCACGCTGGAGAGCAACGGCGGTCCAACGAAAACACATGCGCTCGCGACTGGAAGTCCAGCGATCAATGCCGGCTCGAACACGTTGATCCCGGACGACACGTTTGACGTCGATGGTAACACCAATGTTGCGGAAGACCTCCCGTTCGACCAACGCTTGATCGGCTTTGCGCGTGTCACCGGCGGAACGGTGGATATCGGAGCCTTCGAGGTTCCGCCTCCGACGGTCACCGTCGCGATCGCTCCGGTGACTGTACTTGAGAATGGCACGACGAATCTCGTCTACACATTCACGCGCACGTCAACGACCGGCGCGTTGACCGCGAATTTCAATGTCGCCGGGAACGCGACGTTCAACACCGACTTCATCGTCACCGGGGCCGCCAGTTTCACCGGGACATCTGGCACGGTCACCTTCGCTGCTGGCTCAGCCACGAAGACGGTCACGATCGATCCGACGGCGGACTCGAATGTCGAATCGACTGAAACCGTGGAGTTGACCGTAATGGACGGTCCCGGCTACGTCGCCGGAATTGCCAATCAAGCCACTGGCACGATCACAAACGACGACGCGACATTCACCATCTCCACAACTGCCAATGCGACCAAAGCCGAAGGCAACGCTAGCACAACCCCATTCACGTTCACCGTCACGCGAGCCGACTCCACCGCCGGTACGGGCAGCGTGAAGTTCGCGGTAACCGGAAGCGGCTCAAATCCTGCAACTGCGGCCGACTTCGGGGCCGCATTTCCATCGGGCACCGTGAATTTCGCGGCCAATGAAATCTCGAAGACGATCACCATCAACGTCAAAGGAGACACAAGTTTTGAGCCCGACGAGAATTTCACCGTTACGTTAAACACGCCAACCAACGGCGTACTTGGAGCCGTGACGAGTGTGACCGGGACGATTCTCAACGATGACACGAGACTCACGACCTCGGCCACTGACGCGATCAAGGCCGAAGGAACCGGTGGCGAACCGACGTCGTTCACCTTCACCGTGCTTCGCGAAGGCAACCTCAACGTCACATCGAGCGTCAGGTACACCGTCGCCGCGAATGGGTCTGGCACAGCCGCGGCCACCGCAACCGATTTCACCGGGGGAAAATTCCCGACTGGCATGGTCAGCTTTATTGCCGGTGAAGCGACGAAGCCCATTACGATCCCGGTCATTGCCGACTCGGCTCTCGAAGGCAACGAAGGCTTCAAAGTCACGCTCTCGTCACCGACCGGAGCGACGCTCGGCGCGCCGACGTTCGCCACGGGGATAATCAACAACGACGATGCTTCGCTGTCGATCACCGCGACCAGTGCGGTCAAATCCGAGGGAACCGGTGTGACACCGGCGGAGTTCACTTTCACGGTGACTCGCACAGGCGACATCAGCGGCACTTCGAGCGCCCACTTCGTCGTCACCGGTGCCGCCACCAACGGAGCCAACGCGGCCGATTTCGGCGGCACATTCCCGACCGGCACCGTCGACTTCGCCACCAACGAACCCACGAAGCTCATCACGATCAACGTCACCGGTGACGCGATTGGTGAGGTCAACGAGGGCTTCGTCGTCACGCTCACAAATCCGACGAACGCCATCTTTGGCACTGCGACCGCCAGCGGGACCATCAACAATGACGACACCAGCTTCTCGATTGCGCCCGCTAGCGCCACCAGTGCGAACAAGGCCGAGGGCAGCTCCACCTCGAATCCGCCGAGCAACACGGCATTCACGTTCACGGTCACACGCATCGGTCTGCCGGTTGTCGGCAGCGTGCAATTCGTGGTCACCGGCAGCGGCGACAACCCGGCCGATGCGGTTGATTTCGCCAACGGAGTCTTGCTTCCTGGGACTCTGAACTTCACGACCGCTCAGACGTCGCAGACAGTGACCATCAACGTGCGAGCTGACACCACCGTCGAACTCAACGAAGGCTTCACGGTCGCGCTGTCGAATCCCACCAACGCCACGCTGGGGACGGCCGAAGCCATCGGCATCATCAAGAACGACGATGCCTCGTTCGCGATTGCCGTGACGGATGCCAGCAAGTCCGAAGGCAACAGTGGCAACACCCCGTTCACTTTCACGGTGACTCGCTCCGGCTTGACGATCGGCACTGCCAGTGTTCGGTTCGCGGTCATCGGTACGGTTGGGGCCAATCCTGCCGTCATCGCCGATTTCGGCACCGCATTTCCCAGCGGTCTGCTCAGCTTCGCTGCCAACGAACTGTCGAAGGTCATCACGATCAACGTCAAAGGGGACACGGCCAATGAACCCGACGAAGGCTTCACCGTCAACCTCTCAAGTCCCAGCAGTGGTACAACGATCGTCACTCTCTCGGCACAAGGGATGATTCTCAACGACGATTAAGTCGCGGAGCGAATCCGCGACGAGTCGCTGCGAGTCTCGTATCGAGGCCGAACCAATGTCTGCTTCGGACCAACTCGCGAGCCAAGAACTGGTCATTCGCCGTCCCACGGAGTCCCGACCGCCACCGCCTCGCCCTCGGCTCATCAGCCGGCGAGGTCGTGATCTGGGGGAGATCGACCAAATCCGATTGCGGCTCGATTCGCTTGGCCTAGCCTGGTGACACCGACGGAGGCTCGGCCGCTCAAATCTCGCGGCCGCTCAATAGAATTGAGCATTTTCAGCTCTCAGCAGGTTCCGATGGGGGTTAATCTGTCGCCCACTTTCGGCATCGCAACTCGGCACGAATTGCGGACACAAGACGATGATTCCATTTTCACTGCGGTCGTTCTCAAAGCTTCTCTCGGAGGAATGGCGGCGGTCTCGGCGACGGCGATGTTGTCGGCCTCGGCGTGTTCGGCACAACTTGGCGGCGATGGTTGAGACGTTTGAGGACCGGGCGTTGCTGGCGAGTTTTACGCTCTCGATTTCCGAGCACTCCGTCGTCAACGGGGTTTTGCAGGGGGGCGGTCTCTCGCCGAATTTTGTGGCGGATATCGAATGGCAGAGGACAGTCTCGGGCACCGGTTACTACACGGATAATCCAGAGAGTATCACTTCTGTCTACCACACATTTTTCGAGGAATACACAATTCCGAACGGAGGCACGTTCTCGGTTCCGGACGGCCCGGTCAGTGTCGGCCAAATGACTTTTCCACCGGATCAGTTTGACCGGGTCGCAGTCTTGGTCGAGGGATTCGCCAGCGAAACCTTCTCCGTGCAACTCAGGAATACGGTGATTGCCGACTGGGTCGTGCTCAACAACGAAGGGAGCGTCCCCCAAGAACCGGTGAATCCCGGTGAGCCATACCCCAGCAATCGAGTCTTTCAAGTTGCTGTCTACAGAGTCGGGATCATTGGCGGACTGGTTTTCGATGACCACGATCGCAACGGAATTCTCGACGAAGTCTTTCAAGCGGCTCCCAATCAGCGAGTCGAACTTCGGCACGGCAGCGAAGTTCTGGATGTGGACTTTAGTGACAACACGGGCAACTACAACCTGCACCTCGGAGGCAATCACTGGCTCTTCGCAAGCCCAGAATCACTTTCCCCGGGCATCGATCCAACCGCGGAACTTTCCGTAGTCCTCGTGAGCGACAACGCGGTGCAGACCTCGACCAACTCCGTGCGGATCAACACGGCGAGCACCACCTCCATCGTCGGCGTGTTTCGCGAGACGACCGTCAGCGGGCTGGTCTATGAAGACCGGAATGGCAACGGCCAGAAAGACGCGACCGAATCGCCAGAAGAAGGAGTCGGCATCTACGTCGATCGCAATTTGGACGGTCGCTTCACGGATGCCGACCTGCCAGTCTCATTGGAGAACCCGGTTTTCACGGATGTGAATGGTCGCTACACGATCAACTACGACGGGGTCGGAGTGGTGCGTGCTCGTTCGCCGGGTAATCCCGCGAGCCTGTTCTCGTTCATTCAAGGAGGTGCTTCAGGTTATTCAGCTCTCAGCGCAACGCCTCGCACCGGTGCCGACTTCGGAATGTTTCAAAATGCCCTCGTCAACGGGCACGTTTATTTAGACGTGAACGGCAACGGCCGACGCGATCATTCGACAGACGAGGCCGCAACGGGGCTGACCATTCAATTGGACCAAGGGAACAATGGCTCGATTGACCACACCACGACCGTCAATGCTCAAGGGAACTATTCCTTCGTCGGAGTTGCGCGGGGGCCGTTCCGCATTTCACTGGCTCCGCAGACCGGTACGAAGCAAACCGCACCGACAAGCCTCAACGGTCATGTCGGAACGGTGACGACGTTCGCTCAGGGAATCGGCCCATTGGACTTCGGAGTGCAGCGTGGCAAGGACGTGTCGATCAACACGCCGACGTTCGACGGCAAGACCATCAAGTTCAATTACGACACCGTCCAGATCAACTCGCCGTTCAACGTCGGTTTCTTCCAATCGTCCGACGCGGTGTTCGATGCGTCGGATCGCAAGCTGGAGTTGTTCATCCAGATCAACCCGCAGACGGCCGGCGAGCATGGCTCCGCCGAGTACACGCTACGCGAGCCGTATAAGCACGACCCGACAAAACCGTTCATTCTCGTCGTCGGTGATGTGGACAAGAAGATCACTGAGACCTCCGAAATCAACAATGCCGCGCAAGCGACGCGCATCATCGACACCGGCTCGCTGAAAGTGGTCGGCAACTTTCAATACGACCCGGCGACCGATCGGCTTAAGGCCACCGGATCCGTCACCGTCGGTTTCAAGCCAGAGACCACCGAGCCGTTCTTCCCGCTGGTGACGATCGTCGGCAACGTGAGCTACGACGCCAAGACGATTTATTCGGTGGGTGAAGTGACGGCCACGGTCGGCACGTTTTCCGCGACGCTCTTCCACGGAAAGTGGGATCTGCGCATCGCGGACCAAATCAGCACGGCGCTCAATCCGACGGTGCTCAACCTGAAGATGGCGGGACTGGGCTTCAAATTCCACTCGCTCAAACTCGCGAACCCCGCTGGTGGCCTGACGCTCGACAGCTATGTGGAGCTGACCGGGAAGATCGCCATCCCGGGCACCGCTTCCGAGCAGACGCAATTCAAACCGGTCGAAATCGAGTTCACCGCCGAGAACCCGCTCAAGTTGAAATCGGATGGGCCGAGCTTGGCGGGCCGCATCAATCTGCCGCCGTTCAAGTTCACACTCTTTGGCATGGAGATCGAGACGGAGAGCGTCACGCTGGAATACTTCCATCCGCGTCGTGTGTTTCGTCTGCAAGGCAAAGTGACACTCAACAAGCTGTTGCCGGGACTGCTCGGCGATCGTGTCGAGAAAGTGGTCGCGGACTTCGCCGACACGAATTACCTCGAAGCCAGCAGTCGCGGCTTCGAGGCGATCGGCAACATCAGTGTCGAGAAAGTGGTGATCGTGCCTAGGCAGTACGAGCTGCGGAATCTCAAGTTCTCGTTCAACACCGTGAACTCGGAATGGCGTGGCGAAGGTGAGCTGAAATTCCCGCTGCTGCCGGGCAACACGACGCTGCTCGCCGGGCTGGGCTTCCGCAACTCGGAGCTGAATTTCATCAGCCTGGGAGCGGATCACCTCAACATCCCGCTGCCGTTGCCGAGTCCCACCGCCAGACCGGTCGTGTTGCAGAAAGTTCAATTGCAGCTCGACAACTTGGCGGACGTCGATCCGCACGCCGCCGAGTTCGGTGCCACGGTGGGGGTCAGCGACTCGTTCGAGTTGTCCGTGCCTATCGTGACGCCAGGCGGAATCATGGACTTCATCGCTGGCCCGTACTTCCGAGGCGACTTCACCGGAAAGATCAGCGAGAACCATTTGGTCGGCGCGCTCGACTTCACGGTCATGAGCAAAGACTTCCTGAACATCGTCGGCCAAGG
>CAZILR010000374.1:0-5875 GCA_964539995.1 uncultured Planctomyces sp. | reverse complement strand
GTGCAAAAGCCCGCGAGCCACTGGGGTAAGCCCAGTGGGGTGAACTTCAGCAAGCTTAGGCGAGCCTGGCGACGACCCCTTTGAACTTCACACGAGGATTTGCAATGAAGCGGTTTGTTTTCTCGCTGATGATCGGCGTTCTGACTTGGACCATCGGAGCCGCCGCAGCGCAGGCACACTTCCTGTTCATCCAAGTCGGACCTCATGCGGAGGCAGGACGGAACGTCGAGGTCTTCTTCAGCGAACGAGCGACAGCGGGCGATCCTCGGTTTGTGGCGAAGGTCGCGCACACGGAACTCTGGTTGCAGGACGAGCCGGGCAAGTTCGTACCGCTGACGGTGAATCGTGGCACCGATCGCTTGCGAGCCTATTTGCCGTCGGACAAAACCGTGTCTGTCGTCGGCCGTTGCGAGTACGGCGTGCTCAAACGGGAGAAGGCGTTTCTGTTGCGGTACTACCCGAAGGCCGTTTCCGGGAAACCCGACGAGGTGGCGAAGCTGTTGCGTCACGAGACGATCCCGTTGGAGATCATGCCGACATTCGCGAAAGACTCGATCACGATGACCGTGTTGCGAGATGGCAAGCCGCTGGCCAACACGTTGCTGACGACGATCGATTCCGACCTGACGAACGAAGAGTTGACCACTGACGCCACCGGCCGAGCGACTTGGCGACTGAAGGAGTCGGGACAGTTCGCCGTCTACGTCAAACATGTCATCCCACAAGCGGGAGCCAAGAACGGCGAGAATTACGACGAGATTCGCGAGTTCGCGACGCTGGCCTTCGACTGGCCGCTCGACAATTCGCGAGTCGATGCCGACGCGATCGCGATGTTTGAGAAAGCGATCGCGGCCCGCGCGGCGTGGGACAACTTCAAAGGCTTTAAGGCTCAGGCGTCGGTCTATCTCGATGGCCGTCGCTCGGAGGGTCATGTGGCCGTGAAGCCGGACGGAGAAGTTTCGTTTGACGGCGAACCGAAACTCGAAGACGAGGCGGCTCGCGAATGGGTCCGCGATCAATTGCACTCGCTGGTCATTCACCGAGTTCCGTCGTCCGGCATTCGCTCGAAGCCAGTTCTGAGCTTCGCGGACAAAGACGAAGCCCATCCGCTGGGCCGCTTGCTGAATTTCCACGGCGGCCGGATGGCATCGACCTATCGCATTCGCGAGGACGAGATCATCGTGGTGAATCGCAATCTGGGGCGCGAAAGCATGTCGTTGCAGATGCTCGAAAGCGAACGCAACGCCGAAGGCAAAGTGCTGCCGCGCGCGTACGAAGTCCAATACCGGGATGCTCAGACCGGTGCGATTGCTCGCGTCGAGACGTTTCGCAATCGTTGGCAGCGAGTCGGCAAGCTCGATGTGCCGGAGTCGATTCATCAAACGGTATCGGCGGCCGGCGGCGTCAGTGTGCGGTCGTTGAAACTGCAATCGCTCAAATTGGCGGAGTAACTCTTCCCCGTCCAACCAGCCGCGAACGGAGACACCCAAGATGCGGAATGCAATTTTGCTGTGCGCGGTGCTCTTGTCGGTCACGACGGTGCGCAGCGAGGACTGGCCGCAGTTTCGCGGGCCGACCGGCTTGGGGCATACGTCCCAAACGAGTCTGCCGATCAAGTGGGGCGGGCCGGAGAACGAGAACGTCTTGTGGAAATCGCCGTTGGTTGGCGAGGGACATGCCAGCCCGATCGTGTCGGGCGAGCGTTTGTTTGTCTGCACCGCGCATTGGCCAGAATCGGTGAAAGATCGCAAGGCCGTCATCCCGGAACATCACGTCCTGTGCTATTCCGTGGCCGACGGAAAACTGTTGTGGGATACGCTCGTCGAACCTGGCCCGTGGTTGCGAAACGATTTTCGTAGCGGATCTGGAGGCGGCTATGCCGCTCCCACGCCGGTCACGGACGGTCAGCGGGTGTATGCCGTCTTCGGGTCATCAGTGATGGCTGCGATGGATTTCGAGGGCCGCCTCGTCTGGCGGAAGGAAATCACTCCGCACACCTTCGACGTGACCATCGGCAGCAGCCCTGTGCTGTTCGACGACACGATCTTGATGCTGTGCGCGATGACGAACAAGAAGGACTCGAAACTCGTGGCGTATGATAAAGCCGACGGCACGATCCGTTGGGAAGCGGCGTTGCCGCAAGCCGGATTCGCTCACAGCACACCGGTGAAGATCGAAGTGGGCGGCAAGCCTCAACTGGTCATTGTGGCCTCCGGTGGCGGCGAATCGGATCGCGGGATTCAGGGTCTCGATCCCCGTAACGGCGAAGCATTGTGGTGGTGTCGCGGTGGAGGCGAAGCGTCCTCGGCGGCGTTCGGAGCGGGCATCGTCTACTGCGACAACGGCCGAGGCGGGCCGGGCATCGCGATTGATCCGAGCGGTTCGGGCGACGTCACCAAGACGCACATCAAGTGGCGAGTCAATCAAGTTCCAGAAGCGATCGGTTCGCCGATCATCGTCGGCCAGCGGGTGTATCGCCTGCACACGCCCAACGTGTTGAAGTGTTGGAACGCGGCGACTGGCGAGCAGGTTTATGCTCAACGTCTCGACCGTCTGACGAGCACCTGGGCCAGTCCCATCGCCGACGGTGCCGGCCGTTTGTATTTCGCAACCGCTGGCGTCAGCCACGTTGTCCAAACCGGCGACGAATTCAGCAGTCTCGCGATCAACGACCTCGGAGATCCCAATCACGCCTCGCCCGCCGTGTCCAATCGCAAGCTGTTTCTGGTGGGAACCCGCCACGTCTTCTGCGTGGGAATGAGATGATGATTGTGATTGGGAGTGAATACGGAATTCGGAATACGGAATGAGGAGCGCAGAATGAAAGCGATCAAACACAAAGTCAGCGTGAGGTCCATTCTCCATTCCGTATTCCGTATTCGCTATTCCGCATTCGCTCCCCTTCGCGCTGCGGTCTTCGTCGGCCTCTGTCTGATCCTGCCTGCAATCGTTCGCGCTCAGGAATGGGTCGCGGTCACCACCGAACTGTTGAAGTCCGAGAAGACCGGCTTCGGCGGGTTGTGCGGTGTGGTCGTTCATCCTCCGAGCGGCGATGTCATCATCAATCTCAGCGATCGTGGCCTGTTCCGCTCGCAGGATCAGGGCCGAATTTGGCAGCGGTTGGGTTCGGCGGAACTCAAGGGACGCACTGAGACACCCGGTTGTCTGATGATCGCCCCGATCGGACACAAGCGGCTCGTGTCTGCGTTGGTTTATGGCTCGCCGCTGATTGTGAGTTCGGACTTAGGCGAGTCGTTCACAGCGATGTCTCCGAAATCGAGTCACGTCGATTGGTGTGCGGTCGATTGGGGCGATCCCGAACTCCGCTTCGTGCTGACGCTCAAGCATGAGTCCGGCGATCTTCTGCTTGTCTCAAGCGACGGCGGCAAGACGTTCGACGAGATTGGCAAGGGCTATGGACCAGCTTGGATCTTCGACAATCAGACTGCCGTCGTGGCCGAAGCAAAATCGAAAACGAACGCCAAGCCTGGCCTGTTGCGCACCACCGACGCGGGCAAGACGTTTCAACGCTGTGGCGACGATTATGCCCGCGCGCTGCCACGCTTCAAAACTGGGACGTTGTATTGGCTGGTCGCCGATGGGCTGATCGCGTCCACCGATCAAGGCCAATCGTGGAAGAAGCTCTCGACCGTGAAGGATGGTCTCTGCGGTCCCGTGTTCGGCAAAGACACGCAGCATCAAATCATCCTGACGCAGAGCGGCATCCGCGAATCGAAAGACGGCGGCGTCACTTGGCAACCGACGATCGCCTTACCCGCCGCAATGAAAGGGGCCGGGAATCTCTCCTGGGTTGAATACGACGCCCAACACGACATCGTGTATGTGATGAAGATGGGGTCGGAACTGTTTCAATGGCGACGTGGCAAATGAGTCGTGCCGTAGCGGAACTCGTGAGAGTTCCGAACTGAAGTCTCACGACTTCAGCTAGCTCATCACTCGGCAATGACCGCGACGGCTTCGATTTCGATCAGCCAGTCGGGACCGACGAGGGCCGAGACGCCGACGAGCGTGCTGGCGGGTGGATGCTCAGCCCAGACGTAGCGGCTGCGGACTTCGCGGATGATCGGGACGTGTTCCGGCTTGAGCCCACCACGAACAGGCTGGTCTTCACGACGTCACGAAATGTCGCTCCAGCGGCGGCCAAGGCGAGTGAGATGTTGTGGAAGGCTTGCTCGGTTTGAGCCTTGAGATCGCCGCGTCCGACGACCTCGCCCCGTTCATTGATTCCGACTTGTCCGGAGATGTGAATTGTCTTGCCACCCGTCGCACTGACGACGTGTGTCCAACCAAACGTCGGGCACAATTGGGGTGGATTGAGGAATTCAACATTCATGCTGGAACCCTTCTCAAGAAAGCGGCAGCACTTCGCCGTCGCTGACGGGGAGCGGGCGATTGAGCATGTCACGAAGCTCGGCTCTGGGAGAGATGCCGAGCGAGTGAAAGACCGTGGCGTGGATGTCAGGCGGCGTGCAGGGCTGCATTTTCGGAAACGCTCCTTTGCTGTCGCTGCTGCCGTAGACTTGGCCGCCTCGAATGCCGCCGCCGGACAGCGCGACGGAATAGACGCTCGGATAATGATCGCGTCCGGCGGCACCGTTGATGCGTGGAGTCCGACCAAAATCGGTCAGTAACACGACCAAGGTTTCGTCGAGCGTGCCTCGGTCGGAGAGGTCTTGCAGCAGTGCCGATGTGGCGCGATCGAGAACGGGCAGCAAGTTTTTCTTGAGTCGATTGAAGTTGTCGCCGTGCGTGTCCCACATGTCTCCCGAACCGCCGTTCAAGTCTCCGGCCGAGCAACAGACTTGGACCACGGGCACACCCGCTTCGGTCAGTCGCCGAGCCAGCAAGAGGCTCTGTCCGCCGAGATGCTTGCCGTAGGATTCGCGAACCTGCGGCGGTTCTCGGTCGAGGTTGTAGGCGTTCTTCACGGCCGACCCAGCGAGGATCTCTTCGGCGAGGCCGTGAAAGTGTTGGAAGCTTTCGTAGCCGATGGCTTGTCGAGTCGGAGTCTCGAACGCGGCCAGCAGTTGGCGACGTGAAGCCAGACGCTCCGCGTTGATTTCACTCAGATCCAAAACCTCGGAACCCAGCGTTCGCGAGACGCCGCCAAACGGCTCGCCGCTGGCAGGCCGCATGACGATCGGGTCGTATTTGACTCCCAGCCAACCGCCGTATTCGCCGGCTTGCAGCGTGTTGTTATCAACCATCGGGTACGGCAAGCGGACGGCGGTCGGCACGCCGCGCGGGGCCGAACGGAATTTGGAAATCATCGCGGGCAGCGACGGCCAATCCTCTCGCATCGGTGGAATGTTGCCGGCTCGCGGCGGTCGATGCCCCGTCAGGTTCCAGTACATTCCTCGGCCATGTGCCGAATCGTCGTGATTGATCGAGCGGATGATCGCCAGCTTGTCGGTGTGCCGCGCGAGCAGCGGCAAATGCTCGCCAATTTCAATTCCGGGTACGACGGTCGGAATCGGATGGAACTCGCCACGAATCTCCGACGGAGCGTCCGGCTTAAGGTCGAGCGATTCGAGATGGCTCATCCCACCCCAGCAGTAAATGATGATGCAGGCTTTCGCTTTGTCGGCCGACGTGCCGTTTGACGGGGCCGCGGAAGCCTGCAACTGCAAGAAGCCGGGCAGCGAGAGTCCGCACATACCGGCCGTCGTCGCGAGCGCGTTGCGGCGCGGAAGCACCAAGCCTGACTGCGGTGTGGTTTGTTGCGATGGCATCGGGGTGGGAATCTCTTGGCAGGGGCGGTCATTGGCCGGACTTCTTCTCGGCTTGTTCTGCGAGCGTTTTTCGGAATGCCTTCTCTTTCAGCTCGACGTAGGCTCGATAGCCCTCTGGGTCG
>CAZILR010000373.1:1295-5902 GCA_964539995.1 uncultured Planctomyces sp. | reverse complement strand
TACGATGCAGAGCGTGCTGAGTCCGCTCGTCCTCCATCGACAACACCAGTTGCACAATCAAGCCGCGATCTGTCGCGAGCGACAACAATTCGGCGAATCGCGGATCGTCGAGCGTGTAGCCGTGATAGTTTGGGTGCAGCCTGATGCCCGGCATCTTGTGGACTTCGTGACACCGACGCAGATCGTCGTACCAATCAGGTAGCACCGGGTTGACGGTTCCAAACGGGATCAGGAATCCGTTCGGTTGTTGTTTGCAGGCTTCGACCAGCCGTTGATTCACCGCCGCGACGTCTCGATGAAACAAGCCATCGAAGCTGCCGGCCCACGCCTGTGTTACACCATAGCCCTCGAGCTTCCCAATCAACCGCTTCGGATGCTGATCGAGAATAAGACGCCGAAACGGCCAGCGTTCAAGCATCACATTGCAGTCAATCATGGATTTCACTCCGTCCTCTTTGCGTCCTTCGCGACCTTCTGTAAAAAACAATAAACAGAAGATCGCAAAGGGCGCGAAGAAACTACGGTAAGGGATTCGTGTGTTGAGTCACTTCTTTGCCGCGACAGCTTGGTTGATGAGCCGGCGCAGGTTTTCGCTGAAGATCCGCAGCTTTGATTCGTAGGTGATCTCGGCTCCGTACACCTTCGCCAGTTGTGAGGCGAAGCTACGGCCGGCGCTGTCGCTGCCGTAGATGATGCGGTCGTGGCCGAGTTCGCGCACGGCCATCTCGGTGAAGCCAGCGGTTGGGTCGGAGCCGGCGAGTTCGATCGAGATGTTCTTCTGCGAGCGGATCGCGCGGATGCCCATTTCCCATTGGCCGCCCGCGTGGCCGCAAATGAAATGCGTCTGCGGATGCCGCTTCGCGAGTTCCACGAGATCCAGCGGCGTCGATTCGCCGGGGTACTGCGTGCCGTCTTGTTTGAACCAAGTGTGCTGGAAGATGACCGCCTTGAGTTCACTCGCTTTGCGAATGATCGCGTCGAGGTCGCGTTCGCTCGCTCGCTTCGCAACCCACAGTTTGATGCCGACCATCGGGCCGTTTTTGATGCAACGATCCATCTCGGCGAGGCTGAAGTCCACATGCTCGCCGCTGACGTAGCAGAAGCCGTGCGTCCGCTCGGCCCAGTGCGACATCGCCTGCATGACGACATCGTTGTCGGTTTTGAGTTCCTCCGGCGTCGGCGTCTTCGACCAAGTGCTGCTGAAGAACAGACACAACCGCTCGATGCCGTGCCGGTCAGCGATCTCCAGCAGCGTCGCCATCTTTTCTTCCGGCGTGCGGCCGGCGACTCCGAGCAGATGGCAGTGCAAATCCCAGATGCGGTATTGCGGCATGATGACCTCTCAGTTCGTGCTCCGAGTCAGTCGCTCCGACAGTTGTTGTAACACGGCCTCGTCGGTCGGCCAGGGTGCGGGAAGGGAGGCTCGATAGGCGATCGGGACTTCGTCCATGCGGTAGGCCGTGCCGGCGGCGTGCAGTCCGTAAACGGCGGTGGTGAAGCGGACGGTCGGATCGATGATCGGCGTCGTGGCCGGGTAATCGAGCAGAATCACCGGAATGCGGCGCAGGTGGTCGAGAGCCTGCGAGGAGAATTGGCCCAACGTCTCGCTACCAACCAGGACGCAAGCGTCCGGTTCTCCTCGCGTCAGCAGATCATTCGCGGAGAACTCGCCGGGATTGTAGCGCGGATAGCCGCGCGACAGATTGACCGCGAAGGGATAACCCGTCTGCCAGCAAAGCACGCTGTCGGCTCCGCTGACGTCGCCATACAGTCGCATCCGGCGTGCGTGAAAGCGCGTGAAGTCGTTGAGTTCCGTGACCAACCTGAGCAAGTTCTCGACATTCAGATGTCCCAACCCCACCGCGCGAGGTGCTCGATGAAGCTCGGTCGCGGTGAGTCCCAACCCGAAGAAGACGACTCCGTAACGACAAGACTTCATGCGCCGCGCCAATTCCGTCAGCGACTGAAGAGTGCTCTCCGGCAGGCTCTGGTCACGGATCGGCACGCCGCGCACGAGTGCTCGCAAAACGGTGATGGCCTCGAAATCGCGATCCGGTTCAATCGGGATCACCCAATCGGGGCGAGCGTCGTCGCGGTCGAGTCTCCAATCGTGAACGTCTCGTTCGTCACCGATCATCACGACCGTGCGATCCGCGCGGCCATTCGGCAGAAAGTCGCAACGAGGAAAAACCGAGTAGCGTTCGGCGTGCCGTGGATGACTGGCCGCCGGGTTACAGCCCCAGAAGATGACCAAGTCGGCTCGCGTGCTGATCTCTCCGAGCGTGCAGGTCGATTCGCCAACTGCTTGCATCGCCATGATCGACGGCCCGTGACACAACGACGCGGTCGTGTCGATGTTCGCTCCAAGCTGATCGGCCAACTTCACGGCGGCTTGCTGCCCACCTGTGCTGCTGCGCGACAGACCGTAAATCAACGGGGCACGAGTCGGCCGCAACAAGTCCGCCGCAACAGCGATCGCGCGATCGAAGTCTGCTGACTCGCCGCCAATCTCAGCGGCCGGCCGAGTCGCCGACGATTGAGCCTGAAACCACGGCTCGGCCAACGCACAGGCCCGCTCCGCACGCACGACTCGCGAGCCTTCGACCGTGATCTGGAGGTCATCACAGACACAGCCACAAACGGGACAGGCGACATCGGAAATCGTAAGCATGGCGAGACGCGGGGGTTGGCTCTTGAAATCGGAGGGATCGGCCGACGACGATACGCAGCCCGCCTCGATTTGCCCACCCAAACTCCCGCCTCGATTCCTACCAAGGCTGATTTTCGATGAGCCGATTGCCACTTCGATTGCTCGCGAGCCTCGCTTCGCTGTCCGTACTGCTGTTTCCGTCATGGTGCCAGTCCCAAGAGGCACCGCCGGATTTCAGCAAAGCCGGAGTCGCGTTTCTCAAGAAGCACTGCCTCGAATGTCACAGCGGCGACAAACCGAATGCCGAACTTTCACTGGCCGGCTTCACGGACAATGCTTCGGTCGTCAAGAAACGCAAGACGTGGGAATCGGTCCTGAAGATGGTCGAGGCGGGCGAGATGCCGCCAGATGACAAGCCACAGCCGACCGCTCAGGAAATCGAAGCGTTCGCGTCGCTCGCGCGATCCGTCTTCGAGCATCACGACAAGAATGCCAAGCCCGATCCCGGTCGAGTCACGATGCGACGGCTCAACCGCGTCGAGTACGCGAACACGGTGCGTGATCTCGTCGGAGCAGACTTCAATCCGGCGGCCGATTTTCCGTCGGACGACATCGGGCACGGCTTCGACAATATCGGCGACGTGCTGACGCTCTCGCCGGTGCTGATGGAGCAATACCTCGCGGCCGCTGAGACGATTTCGCAGCGAGTCATTCTGGCCAATCCGCCGAAACCCGCTCGACGTTACTTGGCGGGGCGTTTCCTCCAACCGAACAACGCCCAGACGCCACAAGGCCGATTTCGCGAACTCAATCCCACTGTGGAGGAGTCGGTGAACTCAGGACCGTTCACGGCTCCCGGCGATTACCTGAAATTCTCGGCCGATGCCGATTTGATTCTGCGTGCCAACTTGTACGCGGAAACGAAAGGCACATCGCCGGTCAAAGTCGCGTTGTTCGTGGCGGGTGCGGATCTCCAAGAGGCATCAACCGACGAAGAGCGAAATCAACTGATGGGTGCGGCCTTGAAGTCTCTTCCGCGACTGAAGATTTTGCAGACGTTTGAGATCACCGCTCGCGAGTCCAAGCAACCGCAGCAGATCGAGTTTCCGATTCACCGCCGCGGCGACATCAAGAATGCCGGCCTCGCCGTCGTCAAACCGCCGGAGGGGGAAGAACCGCCGAAGCTTTTCATCGAACATATTTGGACGGAAGGGCCGCTCGAAACGCGACCGGCATCGCATTTGAAGTTACTCGCGTGCTCGCCCGACAAGCCGCAGGCCGAGCAGACTCGCGAAGTCGTCACGCGGTTGCTCTCGCGAGCGTATCGCCGCACGGCGACGCCGCAGGAAGTCGAGTCGATGTCAAAGGCCGTCGATCAACTCGTCGCTGGCGGCGAGAAGTGGGAAGCCGCGATGCAGTGGGTCGTGCAAGCGGTCCTCTGCTCGCCAAAGTTCTTGTTCCGAGTCGAACTCGATGACCGGCCGGACAGCCCGGAGCCGCGGCCCATCGACGAGTTTCATCTCGCGTCGCGACTGTCGTACTTCCTCTGGAACACAATGCCGGATGACGAGCTGTTCGAGCTGGCTCGGCGAGGCGAACTGTCGAAAAACCTCGAACCGCAAGTGCAGCGCATGCTGAAGGACTCGCGGGCGGTCGATTCGCTCGTCGATCAATTCGCGATGCAGTGGCTGCAACTCAAACGGCTGGAGCTGATCGCGCCGGACGCGAAGCTCTTTCCGGACTTCAATGAATTCGTGCGTCGCTCAATGCTCAAGGAGACGCGATTGTTTTTGGAAGCGATCGTGAAAGAGGATCGCAGCCTGCTCGACCTGATCGCGGCCGACTTCACGTTTCTGAATGGACCGCTGGCGAAGCACTACGACATCGCCGACACGAATGGCAACGCTGTTGGCAAGAAAGCCGAACGCCCCGGCGGTCAACAAATTCGCGGCCCAGA
>CAZILR010000373.1:583-1285 GCA_964539995.1 uncultured Planctomyces sp. | reverse complement strand
GCGTGAACCTCGCGGGAACCAACCGAGGCGGATTGCTCACGCAGGCCAGCGTGCTGACGGTCACGTCGAACCCCACACGCACGTCACCTGTGAAACGCGGACGTTGGGTGTTGGAACAACTGCTCGGCACCCCGCCGCCACCTCCGCCGCCGAACGTCCCGGAACTTGAACAAGGTGAGAAGTTGACCGGCTCGCTGCGGCAACGCATGGAACAACATCGGGCGAATCCAAGCTGCGCGAGTTGTCATGCTCGGATGGACCCGCTGGGCTTTGCGTTCGAGAACTTCGATGCCATCGGCCGCTTCCGCGAGAAGGATGGCGAGTTTCCCATCGACCCATCCGGCGAGTTGCCGACCGGTGAAAAAATCGCGGGACCAACCGAACTCAAGGAAATCTTGAAGACCCGGCAGAACCTGTTCGCTCGGTGCATTACCGAGAAACTGCTGACCTACGCCCTCGGCCGAGGGCTAGAGTATTATGACCGGCCAGCCGTGGACCGGATCGCGACCGCTCTGGCCCAAAACGGCTATCGGTTCTCCACCCTCATCGTCGAAACAGTGAAGAGCGAACCGTTCCGCATGCGAAGAGGGAAATCAGCAGACGAATAACCGTAGGGTGGGTCGAGGCACGAGACCCCCCCCCCCAATACCCCCGCCAAAAAATTTTTGTGTTGTGGCTGCACCACACCAACCAATTAACGAC
>CAZILR010000373.1:0-573 GCA_964539995.1 uncultured Planctomyces sp. | reverse complement strand
CCCCCTCCCACACCCGGTGGGGGGGCCCCTGCCCCCCCCCCCCCCCCCATTCCCCCCGACCAAGGTGGGGGGGGTCCGGGCCCCCCCCCCACCCTACGATTGCAGTCCCACCTGAAAGGCCCATCATGCCACTCGAACTTTCCCGTCGCACCGTGCTTCGAGGTCTCGGTGCTTCAATCGCGTTGCCGTGGCTGGAGGCGATGGGGCCATTGACTGCGTGGGCCGACAGCGCGGCGAATCCAGAGCAGGCCGCTCCGAATCGCATGGCGTTTTTGTATGTGCCCAACGGGTGCAACATGGCCGATTGGACGCCGGCCAGCGAAGGCACGAGCTACGAGTTGCCGCACATCTTGAAGCCGCTCGAAGCGGTGCGGTCGAAGTTCTCGGTGCTGACGGGATTGACCGCCGACAAAGCTCGGGCGCATGGCGATGGCGGTGGTGACCACGCGCGAGCGCTTGGAGCGTTCCTCACCGGTGCTCAGCCGCGTAAGACGGACGGCACGGACATCAAAGCTGGCACGTCGGTCGATCAAGTTGCGGCGGCGCGGATCGGAGACAGGACTCGATTGCCGT
>CAZILR010000372.1:0-5904 GCA_964539995.1 uncultured Planctomyces sp. | reverse complement strand
AGGCCACGCTGGAGATTGCGCAGCTCAAGGCCAACTCGACCGCTGCGATCGACGCCGCAAAGGCCGAGTTGGAGATCAAGCAGCAAAAGCTGACGGCGCTCAACGACATCCATCGGAACGGCGGCGGTAGTCGCGAAGAACACTCGCGAGCGAAGGCCGACGCGGAACTCGCGCGAGCCAAACTGAAGTCCGCCGAGGAAACCCTGGCGGCCGATCGTCTGGAAGTGAAACGAACCGAAGCCCAGTTGCAGCGGCGCACGATCCGCAGTCCCATCGACGGCGTGATCACCGAGATTCACCGCGAGCCTGGCGAATTCCTGTCGATCACCGAACCGAAGCTGTTCACCGTTGTGCGGCTCGACCGACTGCGTGCGAAGTTTTACGTCCAGGCCGAGGTCGCTCATCGCTTCAGCAAAGGTGATCGCGTGAAGCTTGCCGGTCAAACGGACGAGAAGCCGCTGACTGGCGAAGTCGAATTCGTCTCTCCGGTGACGCACGCCGAAAGTGGACTCGTGCGGGTCGATGTGACTCTCGATAACCGCGACGGCCGTTTGCGCAGCGGACAACGCCTGACGCTCAGCGGGGAGTGAGATTATGCCGACGCTGCACTCCCCGCATGTGGGGCAGGTTTCCAACCTGCCCATCAGTTTGAACTACGACGACAAAGAGTTTGTTGGACGCGAGCCGCGCGGGCAGGTTGAAACCCTGCCCCACGATCTTGCCGCCGCCACTGCGGCGATTCTGGATTTGAACTCGCGAGTCGCACGGGCCGACGGACTCACTGCCGCGAGCCGTGTCGTCGTTGAACAGCTCGCAACTCATTTGAATCTCGACCGCGTGGCGATCGCGTGGCGACGTTCAACCAGCAGTTGCTTGTTACGAGCAATCTCCGGAGTGCCTCGTTTCGATCCGCGATCGGAGACCGTCACACTGTTGCAAGCGGTGGCCGACGAAGCCGCCGCACGCGATTCCGACGGTTCGTGGCCGTCGGTTGGCTCGATGAATCGACATGCCTTGTTGGCTCACCGCCGACTGGTTGAGACGGCACGGGTCGATGCCACTGCGACGTTCGTGCTGCACGACGGCGGGCGAGTCATGGGAGTCTTGATCGTCAGCGGCTCGCGAGCCGCCGTGCAGGATCCGACTCAAGTTCGATTTCTCCGAACCGCATCCGACTGTCTGGTGAGCACGTTGGCGTTGATCGCTCGCGCCGAGGGAAGCTGGCTGCGCCGCTCATGGACGACGTTGCGTCGAGCGGTCGGCCGCCGGGCGTTTGCCGCGATGACGGCGGCAGCCGTGATCGTCGTGGCTGCGATGGCACTGCCGATGCCGTATCGAATCTCGGCTCGCTGCGTGATCGAGCCGATGCAGCGGCGGTTCGTCGTCGCTCCGCACCAAGGTTTGATCGAAACGTCGCTCGTGCAACCTGGCGACGTCGTCCGCGCGGGGCAGGCACTGGCACGCATGGACGGCCGCGAAGTCCGCTGGGAGTTGGCGGGACTCGAAGCCGATCGCCGACAGGCTCAGCAACAGCACGACAGCAGCTTGGCGCGCGGCGATCTTGGAAAGTCAGAACTCGCTCGTCTGGAAGTCGAACAGCTCGACGCGAAGCTCGGACTGCTACGCCGCCGCGAGAGTTTGTTGGAGTTGAAAGCTCCACTCGACGGAGTCGTGCTCAGCGGCAGTCTTGAAAAACTTTCATCGGCACCTGTCGAAACGGGTCAGGTGTTGTTCGAGATCGCGCCGCTCGACCAGTTGCGGGTCGAGGTGGCGGTTCCCGCCGCCGATTATCGGCACATCGCGGTCGGCGAACCGGTCGAGCTTCGCTTCGATGGCCGACTCAGTGAACCGGTCAACGGCACACTGGCTCGCGTTCGGCCACGCTCCGAGATTCGAGATTCCGCCGACGTGTTCGTGGCCGAGGTCGAATTGCCGAATCTCAACGAGTCGCTGCGTCCTGGCCAGCGCGGTCACGCCGTTGTCACCGGCCCGCGACATCCGCTGGCTTGGAACTTGTTCCACAAAGCCTTCGATCGCGTGCGGACTTGGCTGCCGTTGTGAATTACGAATTGCGAATTACGAATGATGAAACACAGCGCCGTACCTGCCAATGAATTTTGGAGAACTCATTCGTAATTCGTAATTCGCAATTTCAAAACCATGACCGACTTTCGCACCTACGAACTGCGTCAACTTCGACCGCGATTGCGGGACGACGTGTCGTGTACTTGGCAGTCGTACGGCGGAGCCGAGTGTTACATCCTGGAAGACGAAAGTCGCGGCTCGTTCTTTCGGATTGGAGTTCCGGAGTACACGTTTCTGTCGTTACTTGACGGCCGCACGAGCATCGGCGATGCGATCACTCAGACAGTGAGCGTGCTCGGACCGGATGCCTTCGATGAGCAACAAGCGGCGGTCATCTGTCATTGGCTGGCGGAATCGAAGCTGCTCGCGCCGGACGGGCCAGGGCGAGACAACGGAGAAGCGACGAAGGCTGACGCCGCGTGCGCTGCGAGACGGCTCAATCCGCTGAGCATGCGACTGCCGCTGGGCTGTCCGGAACCGTTGTTGTCCGCTTTGGACAGACTGCTCGGCGGGATGTTCAGTCTCGGTGGATTGCTGCTGTGGTTGGCGGTCATGGGCGGCGCGATGTGGCAACTCACGCCGCACTCGGAGCAACTGTGGCTCGAGTCGGCGGTAATCTTGTCGCCACACAATTGGCTGTGGATCGCGCTGTGGGGCGTGGGGCTGAAAGTGATTCACGAAGCCTCGCACGGATTGGCCTGCCAGCGCTTCGGCGGCCGAGTGCGTGAGACGGGCATCGTGTTCGTGCTGCTGGCTCCCGTGCCGTACGTCGATTTGACCTCGACGTGGCGGTTGCCGAAGTGGCGGCGAATCGTGACCTCGGCCGCTGGCATGTTCGCCGAACTGTTGATCGCCGCGCTCGCGGGCATTCTCTGGGCGAACACCAACGACGAACTGCTGCGACAACACCTGCTGCAACTGATGCTGACCGCCAGCGTCGTGACGCTGCTGTTCAACGCGAACCCGCTGATGCGATTCGATGGCTACTACATTCTGGCCGACTTGCTGGAGTTGCCGAACCTCGCGGTGCATGGTCAGCAGACGTTGATCCATTCGACAAAGCGTTGGTTACTGGGAGTGCGGTCCTCGTCGCCGACGTGGCCAGAAGGACGAACTTGGCTGGTGGCAACGTACGGCATGCTGTCGGCGTTGTGGCGAACCGTCGTAAGCGCGTCGCTGATCGTGGCCGCTGCTGTGTGGTTTGAAGGCGCGGGGATCGCGCTGGCGGCCGGTGCGGTCTTCGCGTGGTTCGTGCAACCGTTGTGGCGCGGGTTGCGATTCGTGATGTTCGGTTCGCGGTTTGAGCGACCGAATCGAGTGCGTTTTCTAGCGATCACGACCTGCGCGGCGGCGAGCGTCGCGTGGATGCTGACCTCGGTGACGGCGTGGCATTCGATCGCGCTGCCGGGTGTGGTCGAGTCGGTCGATGTGGCGATCGTGCGTGCCGAGTCGCCGGGCTTCGTCGAGGAAGTCTGTGTCGAATCGGGGCAAGCGGTGCGCGAAGGTGATCCGCTGGTGCGGCTCAGCAATCACGAACTCGAAATGCAGCGCCGCCAGTTGGTCGTTGAGATCGAACGCTCGGAATTGCGTAGCCGGACATTTCAACAAGCGGGAGAACTCGCCGCTCGTCTCGCCGAGGACGATAACCGCGAGGGGTTGCGAACCAAGCTCGCGGAGTTGGACCGTTCGTGCGACTTGTTGCTCGTTCGCGCTCCGCGTGCCGGTTTGGTGTCAGCCACCGATTTGTCATCGTTGTTCGGCAGCTACGTTTCACCCGGTCGCGAGCTGCTGGTGATCGGCAATCCCGATGAAAAAGAAATTCGAGTGCTCGTCTCGCAAGAACAGTTTGAGGCGGCATCACTCAGTCTTGATCGCGTCGTCCGGGTGCGGCTGATCGACGATGGCCTCGCGACGACTGGCACGCTGGACAGGCTCGAACCGCGAGCGACAACGCACTCGCCGCATCCCGCGCTGTGTGCCGGAGCGGGTGGACCGATCGCGACTAAAATTGCTTCGAGCGGCTCGGCGACACGCAATCGTGATTCGCAGGAGCTACTGGAGCCGCACGTCATCGGCTATGTGTCGCTCGATCGCGCGGCCAGCCAATCGCTCGGCTCCGGCCAGCTTGCGACCATTCGCATTGCCGAGTCACCTCGACCGCTGGGCCATTGGCTGCTCGAACGAGGCGAACGCTGGCTCACGGTGAAACGCGAGTGCTGGGGCGGCCAGCCGCGTGAGGTTCAGTTCGCAAAACTGCCCGCACCGTTCCGGCAACTCGACTCAGAGCGGGAATCGCCTCAGTTGGCGAAACAGCCGGTGTTGAATCGTGTGGTCAAGTAAATCTTGTGAAGACCGGGAAGACCGGATCGGGTTAGGCTAGAGTACTTGGCTGACTGTCTGCGAAGTGACATAGGAACTTCGACATGAGCGAGACCAGCAATGATCCGAAATCGACTGGCTGCGGCCCGTGGAGCTGGTTGTTGTTTGCTGGATTGGGTGTAGTCGCTTGGCTACTCCTCACTCCAGGTTTGGTGACACCACCGGAAGCGATCTATTTGCGCGAGTGCAAACAGAATCTGAAAACGCTCGGTTTGGCACTGCACAACTACCACGACAATTACCGATCGTTTCCGCCAGCAATCATCCGAGATGAGAAAAATCGGCCCCATTTGAGTTGGAGGACCGTTCTTTTGCCGTTTGTCGAACAAGGTGAGTGGTACGACAAGTACAAGCAGACTGAACCTTGGAATTCACCACACAACTCGAACCTATTGACCGGAAGCCTGGAGGTTTTCCGATGTCCGGCCAACAAACGCGATCCGCGTCTGCCCACGACAAACTACGTTGCTGTGATTGGCCCCAACACGGCCTGGCGATCGGATGGAACGGTCGTGTCTCTGCAAGACATCACCGATGGAGCTAGTCACACGATTCTGTTGGTCGAAACGAAGGAAGCCGACATTTATGTTTTCGAGCCGCGCGATCTGTCGCTTGATCAGATGATGCGGACTGTCAACCCTCAGTTTGGTCAGGGGGTTTCCAGCGAACACCGACTGAATCACCAATCGCTGGGCACTCACGTCTTATTGGCTGACGGTACCGTCAGACTCTTGCGGGACGACATATCTGCCGAGCTTTTGTACGCGCTGCTCACAATCAATGGCGGTGAGACAATCCCCGATGGATGGTAGTTCGGAGAAGTACTTCGCGGGGTGATCTTCTCAGCGGCAGCTATCTGCTGCTCTTCTTCCGGGCGATCGCTTCGACAAGCGCCTTGCCCATGTCGGCGGGGCTGCGGCTGACGACGACTCCGGCGGCTTCGAGGGCGGCGATCTTTTCCTCGGCGGTGCCGCTGCCACCGGAGATGATCGCGCCGGCGTGGCCCATGCGCTTGCCTGGCGGAGCGGTCTGGCCAGCGATGAAGGCGGCGACGGGTTTCTTGATGCTGGCCTTGATGAACTCGGCGGCTTTGATTTCCGCGTTGCCGCCGATTTCGCCGATCATCAGCATCGCTTCGGTTTGTGGGTCCGCTTCAAACAACGTCAGCGCGTCGATGAAGTTCGTGCCGATGATTGGGTCGCCGCCGATGCCGATGGCGGTTGATTGGCCGAGTCCGACATTGCCGAGTTGCCAAGCCGCTTCGTAGGTCAGCGTGCCGCTCTTGCTGACGAGGCCGACCGGGCCGGGCTTGTGGATGTAGCCGGGCATGATGCCGATCTTGGCGATGCCGGGTGTGATGATGCCGGGACAGTTCGGGCCGATCAGTCGGCTCTTCGGAAACTTCGTGGCCAGGACGTCGGCGGTGCGAACCATGTCGAG
>CAZILR010000371.1:0-5911 GCA_964539995.1 uncultured Planctomyces sp. | reverse complement strand
TTCGCCAAGTTGAGCGGCGTCTGTCCGCCGAACTGCACAATCACACCGTCGGGATTCATCCGGTCGCAGATGTTGAGCACGTCCTCAGTCGTCAGCGGCTCAAAGAACAGCAGGTCGGATGTGTCGTAATCGGTGCTGACGGTCTCCGGGTTCGAGTTGACCATGATCGACTCGATGCCCATCTCGCGCAGCGCGAAGCTGGCGTGACAGCAGCAGTAGTCGAACTCGATCCCTTGTCCGATGCGGTTCGGGCCGCCGCCAAGGATCATGACCCGCTTCTTGCCCGGCTGCTTCGCGGGGGTTTCGTCTTCAGACTCGTAGGTCGAGTAGTAATACGGCGTGAACGCGGGGAACTCGGCGGCGCAGGTATCAACCTGCTTGAACGTCGCTTCGATGCCGAGCCGTTTGCGATAGCGGCGAACGTCCATTTCCGTGACGTCCCACCAATAAGCGAGTTGCTGGTCCGAGAAGCCGGCCTGCTTGAATCGCCACAGCATCGCTGCGTCGGCCGCTTCGAGATGCGAGGCCGAGCGAATTTCGTGTTCGAGTTCCACAATCTCGCGCAGATGATTGAGGAACCAAGGGTCGATGTTGGTCAGCTCGAAGATGTGCTCGATCGACATCCCGGCTTTGAAGGCGTATCGCAGGTATTGCACACGATCAGCGTTCGGGACCGAGAGCTTCGATTCGATGGCATCCAGCGACGGCTGCTCGGCGGTGCCCCACAAATCCTTTTTGCCGCCGCCGAGTCCGAAGTGACCGGTCTCCAAACCTCGCAGTGCCTTCTGGAACGATTCTTTGAATGTGCGGCCGATGGCCATCGTCTCGCCGACCGACTTCATTTGGATGGTCAGTGTCGGGTCGGCATCCGGGAATTTCTCGAACGCCCAGCGCGGGATTTTGGTGACGACGTAGTCGATCGTCGGCTCGAAGCAAGCCAGCGTCTCTCGTGTGATGTCGTTTTGGATTTCGTCCAGTCGATAGCCGACCGCCAGCTTGGCCGCGATCTTGGCAATCGGGAAGCCGGTGGCCTTCGAGGCCAGGGCCGACGATCGCGACACACGCGGATTCATCTCGATGATGATCATGCGGCCGGTGCGCGGATTGATCGCGAACTGCACGTTCGAGCCGCCGGTCTCGACGCCGATCTCGCGCATGCAGGCGATCGTCGCATCGCGCATCCGCTGGTATTCCTTGTCGGTCAGTGTCTGCGCCGGAGCGACCGTGATCGAGTCGCCGGTGTGGACTCCCATCGGATCGAAGTTCTCGATCGAGCAAATGATGACGACGTTGTCGGCCACGTCGCGCATCACTTCCATCTCGTACTCTTTCCAGCCGATGACCGATTCTTCGATGAGCACTTCGGTGACGGGCGAGAGCGCGAGTCCCTTGCGGACTTTGTCCTCGTACTCGTCGCGGTTGTACGCGATGCCGCCGCCGGTGCCGCCGAGCGTGAAGCTGGCTCGGATGATCGCGGGCAGCCCGACCAACTTGAGTGCCTCGCGAGCTTCATCGATGTTGTGGACGACCGCCGATTGCGGTACGTCGAGTCCGATTTTGAGCATCGCCTGTTTGAAGGCGTCCCGCTCCTCGGCCTTCTTGATGACGTCGGCCTTCGCACCGATCAGTTCGCAGCCAAATTTTTCCAGCGTGCCATCTCGGTGCAACGCCATCGCCGTGTTCAAGCCCGTTTGCCCGCCGAGTGTGGGCAGCACGGCATCGGGGCGTTCCTTCTCGATGATCTTCGCGACGTACTCTGGCGTGATCGGCTCGACGTAGGTCCGGTCGGCGGTCTCCGGATCGGTCATGATCGTGGCCGGGTTCGAGTTGACCAGCACGACCTCGTAGCCTTCTTCGCGCAGAGCCTTGCACGCCTGCGTTCCCGAATAATCAAATTCGCACGCTTGGCCGATGACAATCGGGCCGGAGCCAATGATCAGAATCTTGTGAATGTCATTTCGTCGCGGCACGGAGACGTCCTCAGTTTGTCTGGGCGAACCTTGAAACTCCCTTTTGGCGCAAAATTTCGCGCGCAAATTGCCGCAACGGTAACGGCTGGTCGCGGAGATTCAAGCAAGCCGCACGAGTTTGTCATCAACACCAACGACGGAATCGAGCATCCAAGCCTCGACTTCCAACGGGTCTTTGAAGAGAAGCTCCCTGAACGCCGCGATTCGTTCTACAATCCGCCGCCGAAATGGATGATTGAACGTGGCATTTATCTGACGAATCCGAAAGGTGTGGTTATCCGCATGCCTGCTCCGCAAAGTACTGTGCCTGTCGAGGTGACGTGCGCTCAAGTGAAGGCTCGGCTGGCGGCCGGGGATCAATTTGTATTTCTCGATTGCCGTGAGCCCAACGAGCATCAGACGGTTGCCATCCAACAAGCGAAGTTGTTGCCGATGAGCGAGATTCAGAATCGACTCGCCGAATTGGAATCGCATCGCGAGGACGACATCGTCATTCATTGCCATCACGGTGGACGCAGCCTGCGAGTGGCAAATTGGCTGCGGCAGCAAGGATTCTCCAAGACTCAAAGCATGGCGGGCGGAATCGATCAGTGGGCGGTCGAGATTGATCCAAGCTTGCCGAGGTACTAACTGCAGTGCCAGTGGCAGTACCGCGACCGTCAGGGAGCGGTTCGTCGCGATGAAGCCGGCCGCTCCCTGACGGTCGCGGTACGGATGACGGAACCAGGAATGTGAAACTCACGAGGCTCAATCATGGTGACGCGAATCCTTGGCTTTGTTGGCTTGATCGTCGCACTGTTGCCGACTCTGGGTTGGTCGCAAGTTTCCGCGCCGAACGAATCGCAAGTCACTCAAGCACGGCTGAAGGGGGTGGAGTTCCTCAAGTCGAAACAACTCGACGAGGGGAGTTGGGAATTCACCGGCCATGAGGTGGGGATCACCGCGCTTTGCACATTGGCATTGCTGGAGAACGGCGTGCCGCAATCGGACCCGGTGATCGACAAGGGGCATCGGTACGTCAGAAAAAACACGAAGGAACTCGGTTCGACCTATGACATCGCGCTGGCGATTGTGCTTCTGTCGCGGTTGGATGAGTACGGCAACAAGCAGACGATCCGAGATCTCGGCGCGCGACTAATCGCAGGACAGAATGTTGGTGGCGGATGGAGCTACACCTGTCCGGCGAAGGTGACGTCGCTGATTCTGACGAATCCCGAATCGCGGCCGAAGGCTCCGGAGGGAGTTGGCGACAACAGTTGCACGCAGTTCGCGGTGCTTGGCTTGTGGACCGCCTCGCGGACGGGCATGGACATCGACCAGCCGATGGCGGCGGTCGCTCGGCGATTCAAGACGACTCAGAACAGTGACGGCGGTTGGCCGTACACGACGACCGTCGCCAATCAAGGCGAGAATAAGTCGGCGGTGAATCCGTCCGGTTCGGCCATGACGTTCGCCGGGCTGTTCTCGCTGACGGTCGCGCGGGCCAACAAGCTCCGCAAGGAACTCGAACAACGTGAACTCGGTGGCGACGACAAAACAAAGCCGGGGGCCAGCGGTTCCAAAAAATCGACGACGGGAACAGCCAAAAAGAGCGACCCTAAAAAAGACGACAAGCCGGATGAAAAGAAAGAGGCCGCCGCCGAACCGGCCGACAAAGCGGATGAAGCCTCGACGTTGCTGAAGGATCCCGTCTTCGCGAAGGGGTTGGAGCGGGCTGGACAGTTCGTGCAGGGTGGCGATCAAGCGCGGTACTTTTTGTGGACGATCGAGCGGCTCGGCGTGTTGCTCGGCTTGGAGAAAATCGGCGGCGTCGATTGGTACGCGAAGGGAGCCGACATCCTCGTCAAGTCGCAGCAGCCGGACGGTTCGTGGCCTGAAGCTCACAACGACAAAGGGTTGTCTCAAACCGCGTTCTCAATTCTGTTCCTGCGGAAAGCGAATTTGGGTAGCGACATCTCGCGGTTGCTCGAAGGAGAACCGGAGAAGGCGTTTGTGCTCAGCAGCCGAGCGGACAAGCCGCGTTTCGCGACACTCGACGAGGCGATCAAGGCCGCGAAGCCCGGAGAGACTCTGCGAATTGATGGCGATGGTCCGTTCAAGATGCCACATGTCACGCTCGACAAGAACCTCGCGATCGAAGCGGGATTCGGCTATCTGCCGACCTTTGTGTTTGACATCGGTTTTGATTCGCGTGGCGTGCGATCGCGACCGGACAAGGATCCGGAAGCCAGGTACATGTTGAAGACGTCTGGTGCGGCAGTGACGCTCGAAGGGCTGAAGTTGGAATTCGATCCGCCGGAGATTGGATCGAACGTGTCGTGGACATTGCTGCGTGTCGCAGGTGGCTCGGTACGGATGCTGAATTGCTCGATCACCGAAGAAGGTCGCAAGGGAGCCGCATTGATCGAAGTCACTGACGCGGCGCAGATCCGTCTGAAGAATTGCCTGCTCGGTGGCGGCCGAGCCGCGGTTGAACTTCTGGCGAGCGGCACTCAGGAGGTCGAGGTCGAAAATTCGCTGCTCTTCAGCGATCAATGCCTCTCGGTTGTGAAGCATGCCACGGCAAAAGAGGCAGACACAAAACTGACCATTCGCGACTGCACCTTGCAGGGGACGAATGTTGTCCACGCTCCATCAGTCGCGACTCCGATCGCGGTCACCGCAGCGGGTTGCTTGATCAAGACGGATGGGATCGGTCAGTCATTTTTGACGACCGACAACTCCAACAAGAACCGTTCCTGGTCCGGCGGCGACAACATTTACACCGTCTCCAAGTGGCTGGGAGCCAGTGGTCGTCTGGTCGCCAGCGTCACCGATCCCAAGAGCTTCGCAAAGTTCTGGGGGATCGACGATACAACTTCGACGGCCAAGAAAATTGTGTTTGAAGGACAACGTCCGAACAAAGCGTCGAGCCACCGCATGCGAGCCACGGAATTCGCGCTCGGCGCGCAATCCGAGTTAGCTCTCTCCGGCACGAAGAATGGGATGCAGTTCCTGTTCGTCGGAGCCGGCCGCTCGTTCAGCCGCTACCGCGAAAGCAGCCTCTACTCCGATTGGAAGAAGACGCTCGCCGCCGCTCCGTAGCGACTGATTCCTCGTTTAACCGCAAGCCGGAGGCGTGCGCGGATTCGGTGAGACTGCGCAACGCGCGTGCCTTCGGCTTGCGGTTAAACGACGCTCACTCGCGACGCATTTGCGTGCTGAGCGTGAAGACAGTTCCGGTCGGCGTCGTGAATTGAGCATCACCGAACAGAGCGATGTGGCCGCCGGCTGGGCGGGCCGCATCGCCGATGAATTCGCCGTTGGGCTTCGCGGTCAGCGTCTTCGACTCCCATTTTGACTCTCGGAAATCCTTCGTGCTCGATCCCGCCGTCCAGAAGCGGACGGAGATTGGTTCGGGCTTCGAGGTGATTGTCAGCCGGCAGACTCCGTCGCCATCCGCGTGCTTCCAGGTCAGAGTCGGCAGCGGCCGGTTGGCCACGACGTGTTCGAAAAATGCGGCCAGCGTTGCCAGCGCGGCTTCGCGGCCACCCTGCGAGTTCTTCAGGTTGTGTCCGGCATTCGTCACATAATGAATGAACTTCGGCCCAGCGAGATCGTCCCAATAATTGTTGAGCGCATCGACGGTCCAATACCGATCGTTGGTGCCGTTGATGATCAGTTTCGGCAGCGTCAGTTGTGAGCGGTAGGTGTGTGGGTCGAGCCAGTTCCACAGCGGAGCAGTGCGATCGTCTCGCATCTTTTGGATCAGCCCTTTGCTCTCGTAATCGACGATCTGCTCGCTGTACTTGCCCCACGTTTCGAGTTGGTAGTCCATCTGCTTCTGGAAATTCAGCGTGTCGATCACGATTGGGGCGATGCCAACGACTCGCTTGTCGGCGACGGCCGACAACCACGTTGTCCAACCGCGTTTCGAGGCTCCTGTCACGACGAAAGACTTG
>CAZILR010000370.1:0-5911 GCA_964539995.1 uncultured Planctomyces sp. | reverse complement strand
CATCGCCACAAGCGCGGCCGGGATCATGCCCAGCGCGAAGTTCCGGATCGGCCAACCTCCCAGGAACAGCAACAAGCCGCTCGACATCGCGAGAAATGCGGCGGTGCCCAAGTCCGGTTCTTTCAGCACCAGCGGTAGTACGATTGCGACAGGTAGAACAAACGGGATCGTTCCTGCGATCACGCGCCGCAAGTTCTCTTGCCGTTTGACGAGCATCGCTCCCAGC
The DNA here is from genome assembly GCA_964539995.1 of uncultured Planctomyces sp. Lineage (GTDB taxonomy): Bacteria > Planctomycetota > Planctomycetia > Planctomycetales > Planctomycetaceae > SXKJ01. The sequence goes on along the minus strand of CAZILR010000370.1, from coordinate 5,685 downwards.
AACAACGGCAGCGTGATCTTCGCCAATTCCGACGGCTGCATCTGAAACGGACCAAACCGAATCCAGCGTTGCGAGTCGTTGATCCGCGTGCCGATTCCCGGAATCAGCACCGCGACGAGCAGTACGACGGTCCCGGCGAACAGCCACGGCGCGGACTCTTTCCAGAATCGTGACGGCAACAGCGAGCAAAGGCTGGCGGCAATCACCCCCACGACCAAATGGGTCGCGTGACGGGACAGGTAAACCTGCTCGAACTCTGTCGGCCGCGAGGTGACGCTGGCGCTGTGGACCATCAGCACGCCGAAGCCCAGCAGCACGCACACCAGCGTCAAAAATTGATTGCGATCAGAGTTCACGAACGCCTCGCGAATTGAAAAGCCTTTGAATCGACGACGGATTGCATCGGCCGATTTCTCCCCGTGCTTCAAGACCTTACCCCTTGCGGCAGGCTGTGACGGCGACAACTTCGTGTGTCTCCGCAGAGAATCAAGGTACAAGGCATCGCATCCGTTCATTTTGCCGGACCGGCACACGACGTTTGCACGGCGTTCTCGGAGCGGCCTGCGGAGTCGCCCCATTTACGGACAGCCTGACGAGCAATTACGTTGATCGTGCTGGCTCCACAAAGAAACTTTGGAACCGTCGATGGCGACTCTCTTGCTGACATCGAGAACCGGATGGGACACGCAAGCGTTGTGGAGAGCCGCCGTCGCGAGAGGCTGGAATGTCGAGCGGTTGCGAGGGCCACGAATTCCTGACGGCACTCTTGAACCGCCCATCGTTTTTTACACAGAAGCCGTGTATGTCCCGATCGTCGCTCGATTGCTGACGCTCGTCGTGCCAGAGCCACCTAAAGACTGGTTGCCGCGATTGCCTGGGAAATTCACGCGGCGCGAAATCCGCATCCTGCGAATGGCCGAAGCCCGTGACTTGCAGGGTGAGCACTTCGTCAAACCGCCGAACGACAAGTCCTTTGAGGCACGCGTATATTCGTCCGGTTTGGAACTCCCATCGGACGTGCCCGACGAATCGCCGGTGTTGGTTTCGGAACCAGTGAAGTGGGACATCGAGTTCCGTTGCTTCGTTCGGAACCGTCAAGTTCTCACGCTCTCGCCGTATCTGGATCACGGAATTTTTCTGGGACCAACAACCGAGACGGAACCAGATCGAACAGACTTCTTTGAAGCCCCTGATGCGGATTTCGCGGATGCCAAATCCTTCGCGGAGAGCGTCCTCGCGGATCAATCCGTCGCTTGCCCCGATGCCTTCGTGTTGGATGTCGGCCGCTTGTCGTCGGGCGATTGGGCCGTCGTCGAAGCGAACGCAGCCACGAGTTCCGGCATCTACGGCTGCGACCCCGACAAAATTCTGGATGTCCTCTCAACAGCCTGCCATCCGATGCCGTCGTAGCGCCAGACAATTCGTCCGTTCTCTCCCTTCATCTTTCGTCGTCCATCCTTCATCCTTCCGTCATGCCCCCTTGGCTGCTGCAACATTTTCTGAATCCCGGCTTGGTGATGGCCGGCTCGGCGCTGGTCGCCGCGCCGATCCTCATTCATATGATCAACCGTCTGCGGTTTCGACGGGTGCGGTTTGCAGCGATGGAATTTTTGCTGGCGAGCCAGCAAAGGAACCGCCGCCGAGTTCTGCTGGAGCAGCTCATTCTCTTGCTGTTGCGGATTCTGCTCGTGTTGGGGTTGATGCTATTGATCGCTCGACTGATTCTTGATCCGAGCCAGTTGTCGGTGTTTCGCGGTGCGCGCACACACCACATGGTTCTGCTGGACGACAGCGGTTCGATGCGCGATCGGATCGGCGACACGACGGCGTTCGGCGAGGGGGTGTCGGTCATCAAGAAGCTGGTGGCGGAAGGCTCTCGGCGGCCGGGGACGCAGATTTTTTCGCTCGTGCTGCTGTCGAATCCAGAACAGCCGGTGTTCTCGCAACGGGACGTCAGCGAGTCCTTCGTTGCGGAGCTCGACACGAAATTGGAGAACCTCAAACCATCGCACCAAGCTCTGTCGCTGGTGGATGGCTTGAACGCCGCGCGGACGCTGTTCGGCGACAAGGAGGAGCGAGGCTCGGTGAAGCATCTGCATGTGCTGTCGGACTTCCGGCAACGCGATTGGCAAGATCAGAAGGCGCTGTCGTCTGCGGCCGAGACGCTTGACTCGGCCAGCGTGACGCTGAACTTCGTGAAGACAGTCGAGCAGCGTCACGCGAACCTCGCGGTCACGGACTTGTCTGGCGATCTGCAAGTCGCCGCGGCCGGCGTGCCGGTTCGGCTGCGAGTTTCGGTCAAGAACTTCGCCGAACAAGCGGCCAGCGAAGTCCGGCTTTCCGTCTTTCAGGACGGCCAAAAGCTGCCACTGACGCTGACGTTCGACAAGATCGAAGCGGGCGAATCGGCCGAGCGAGAATTCGATCTCGTGTTCGACACGCCGAAGAAGCACGATGTGCGCGTCAGCCTCGAAGGGGATTCGTTGTCGGAGGACAATTCACGGTTGCTGGCTCTCGAAACATCAGCGGTCCACAAGGTTCTGATCGTGGATGGCGATCCGAGCGGCGATGAAGGTTCGTATGTCGTCGATGCTCTCGCGGCCGATCCGCGCATCACTGGCTTTTCGCCGCAGATTGAAACGGTCGATTTCTTACGTCGGCGACCGATCGACGAGTTCCAGGCGATCTACTTGCTGAACGTCGCGGATCTGCCGGCAGACGCGCTCGACCCGTTGGAAAAATTTGTCGCGGCCGGAGGAGGACTCGCGTGGTTCGTCGGGCCGTCGGTCAAGACGACGTTCTACAACGAGTCGCTGTTCAAGCAAGGCAAAGGCTTGTTTCCCGTGCCGCTCGAAAATGCACCGCGCGACCTGCCGGTTGTCGAGGATTCCGGCCCTGACCTCGTGCTCGAATCGCATCCAATCTTCCGAGTGTTCGAGGGACAAGAGAATCCGTATCTCGATGTGACGCGCGTCGCGAAGTTTTTCCCCGCCGCCGCCAGTTGGCCGCGCGACGACCAATCTCGTGGTGACGGCGTGCAGACGATCGCGACGCTCCGAAACCGTCAGCCACTGATGTTTCATCATCGCTTCGGCAAGGGAAACGTCATCACTTGTCTGACGACCTGCGGTCCAGCGTGGAACAACTGGGCCAAGTACGCCAGCTACGTCGTGCTGCAACTCGAACTGCAAAAGCACATCGCCCGCAGCGACCGGCAGCTTGAACGTCGCCTCGCTGGAGAACCGATTGAACTGTCACTGAATCCCAGCGAGTTCACCGACAAGATCGACATCCTTGTTCCCGATCCCGCTGGCGAGCGGACGATGCGAATGCAAGCCGCTCCCGAAGCGGGAAACTCGAAATCCGAAACTCGAAATGCGAAGGACGGAAAGGACGCGAGCGACGAAAAAGCGAAGCCCGAAGCCCGAAGCCCAAAGCCCGAAGCCTCGCTCCGTCTCACCGCGACGTTCCGTGACACCGATTTGCCCGGGCTGTATCGAGTCCGGTTGCTCGACCTGAATCAAGTCCCGTTCGAGCGGTGGATCACCTACAACTTTCCGGCCGACGAAAGCGATCTCGCGCCGGCAACGACCGAGCTGATCCGAAAGCAGCTTGGCGACAAAGTGCGAGTGTCGATTCAAGAGCCGGGCGAGTTCTCCTGGATCGCCGGGCGCGACATTGGTAGCGAAGTTCGCGACGCGCTGCTGCTGCTGCTGGCGGTTTTGCTGATCGCGGAGCAGTTCATGGCGTACCGTTTGAGTTACCATCACCGGCCGGCTGCGAGAGCCAGCCGATGAGGCACCAAAACAAACACATTCAAGCCGTCATCGACGAGGCGATTGAGAAGGGATGGCGGTTGGTCAAGTGCAGCGGACATGTGTGGGGAGAACTGTTACTGCCCTGAGTCGTCACGCACCGGTTGCATCGTCAGAATTCATTCGACACCGCAAAATCCAGAACAACATGCCAAGCGACTGCGACACCAGGTTCAGCAATGCCCGCACGATTGAGTGACGAAGGAGATTGTGATGGTCCATCAATTCACCGCAAAACTTTCTGAACCAGAGTCCGGTACGGAGACAACGAGCTTTTGCGAACGGCTGTATGGTCGCGCGGCGGATGCGACCAGCAGCTCGCGCGGTGGCGTCGTGTTGGTGTCGTTTGACCGTGAGGCGGAGTCGCTCGAACAAGCCCTTCGCTCCGCCATCGCCGACATCGTCGCAGCCGGAGGAACCGTGGCCAGCGTGGAAATCGAACGCGAGGAAATCGTCCAATGGTTGGCCTCCTGAGTCATACGACTCCCAACTTGATGACCCTCGCGGCCGACACACGGATGGCGTGGGAGGTCGATCTGCCGAGCAGCCCTGTCGCTTGGTTTGGGTGGCTGGCATTGTCGGCGGTTGGAGTCGCGTGGATCGTCGCGTTGTATTTGCGGGACACGCAAGAGCTGCACCCGGCCTGGAAGGTGTGGCTGCTGGTCCTGCGACTGGGAGCGTGGGCCGGATTGATCGCGATCGCCGTCAACCCGCAAGAGCGAACTGAGACGACTTCGTTCCGTCCCTCACGAGTCGCCATCGCCGTGGACACGTCGCTGTCGATGCAGTTGCCGGAGACCTCGCCTGACGAGTCCGATTCGGAAAAGTCGAACAGCGCCGAGGCCAAACCGGTTCGTCCACGAGCGGACGCTGTGCGCGAGTTGTTAGAACGCTCACCGCTGATTGCCGAGTTGCAACGCAACCACGACGTCAGCATCTTCACCTTCGACTCGACGCAGGCAGGACCGCATTGGCAATTTCGGACGAAAGATCCGCGTGTCGTGGGAGCGCGAACGATTTCGGCAGCAAGCCAAGAGGCTCAGGCTTCGGCTCAACAGGGAGGCCCGAATTGGGAAGAGATCTTGAAGCCTCGTGGTGTCGAAACTCGACTCGGTGAGTCGGTGCTGGAACTCGTGCGGCAAGTCAGCGGAAAATCTCTGTCGGGCGTGATCGTGATTTCTGACGGTGCGGCGAATTCCGGAATTGATCCGGCATCGGCCAGCCATTTCGCGGCGCAATCGAAAGCGCGGCTCGTGACGATCGGCGTGGGCGGGACGAAGCCGCCGGTCAATTTGTCGATCGCCAGCGTGCAGGCTCCGACCGATGCGCATCTGGGCGATCCGTTCGAGATCACCGCGTTCGTGCAAGCCGAGGGACTCACGGGCAAAACGGCGACGGTCGAACTGCTGTCGCGTCCAGAAGGAGAAACGTCAGAGCCAAGTCTGCTCGAATCCAAAGAGCTTGCGTTGGCGGACAACGGCGTACCGGTTGAAGTCGCGTTCAAGCAGAACCCCGCGACGACCGGTTCCGTCGAGTACCTGCTGCGAGCAAAGCCCACCGCGAAGGCGACCGAGTTGAGCGACGCTGACAACGAACGCCGCAAGACGATCCGCGTCACCGACCGCAAGACAAAAGTGCTGCTGTTCGCGGGCGGCCCGATGCGCGACTACGTCTTTTTGAAGAACATGCTCTTCCGGCATTCGGCCATCGAAGTCGATGTGCTGCTGCAAACGGCTGATCCCGGCACAGCGGTCAGCCAGGAATCGAACAAGCTGCTGTTTGAATTCCCGAAGACGCGCGAGGAGCTGTTTCCCTACGACGTGATCGTGGCCTTCGACACCACGGGCTCCATGACCCCGTGGGTCGAGAA
>CAZILR010000369.1:0-5919 GCA_964539995.1 uncultured Planctomyces sp. | reverse complement strand
ACCCATTGCAGCACAGCGTTGTCGCTGGTCGCGAATGGGTAATGCGTCGGTTCCTCAATGGTGAAGTCGGCGTTGCCGCGCGTGCTATTAACGTGGGTGATGGCATGGCATGACGTGCAGGTGATGCCGGCGTGCGCCGTTTTGTGGTTTTGCAGGTCGAACAGCGGATCATCGAACGCACCGCTGAAGAACGGGACCGGATCGTGGCAGCCGGCGCACCAACGAGAGGCTTTGACGTGTCCGTCTCGCTTCAGGCTGACCGTACGGGTCTCGCGAATCGACGCGAGATACGCCGGGTTGTTGAAGGAGCTGAAGCGATGCGAACTCTCGGCCCACTGCGCGTGCGAGTCGGGATGACACTTCTGGCAGTAGTCGTCCATCATCAGCGTCTTGGCTGGGATGAATTTTCCAGACGAAGTGCGAGCGAGACTTGGCTCGAAATACTGCACACCCTCCTTCGGGCCGACGACGTTCCAGACACGGGGGTCTTGCGAATGCAGGCCGATCATACCGGCAACGGCAGCTCCGACGACTCCGAAATACGCCAAGCCGATCTTCCACTTGATGCGCGGCCCCGTCAGCCGGTGCAGCCAATACAGCCAGCCGGCCATGGCCGGTGCGATGACATGCAGCCAGTAAATCGTCGATCGAGCCAGCGGTTGCCGCAGGTCGAACGAGCCGATGCGCATCAGCAGCAGTCCGCTGACCAGCACCATGATTGAAACGCCAAACAGGACGTAGCCGACTTTGACCGCTCGCCGATTACGACGATCTTTGGCATACAGCATGTGCTTCGTACCGAACAAGACGAACGGCACAATCACCAGCAGACCGAGCACCAGATGCCCCAAGAACATCAACTGGTAGAAGTAATTCTGATACGTCTGCTGATAGATCGCCTCCATCACCGTGATCGCAACCAGATACATCGAGTTCGCGCCGAGCAGCGCCAGCAGACCAAACACGACGTACAAGAGTTTGCGGAGTCCCGGCGTGACGGCTCGGACGTAAAGCTTCCCGGCCGGCGGCATGACGTTCGGTGGAGTCATGTTCGGCAACGGAGTGTCGGGAAGGGGAGTGCCCGTAGAGTTTGGTGCGGTTTCCATGAGATGTTTCCACAAACCTTGTCGCTGCCGGCTTCGCGCGGCGGAGTCATTCAGCCAGTTCAGACAGAGCACAACAGGCAGACTAGGCTCGTGGAGGATGCTCGATGGAATTCGGATGACCGGAATGCGGTAACTCCGAATGCTCGACTTTCGACGAAGTTTGTGTCGCGGACGTCAATTTCAAACTCGCGAACAGACAGCCAAGGCGTTGCGTTTCGGGTTGCGAAATCTTGACCGGAATCGGCAGCATTGGCTCGGTTGGAGCTTTCTGGCATCCGGGGCCATCGCCCGGAACTTTCGAGTGCGGCGGACTGTGCGACTGATTCGACGGAACTTGCTGTGGGTGTTGTTGCCCAACGATCAAGTAGTCTCCGCAACTGGCCTGAGCCGATGAGCCGCCTCCCAACAACACTGCGACCACAGTCGCGAGCATCAATAGGCAGAAGGTTACGCGGCGTGCAGGCATCTCACAGGTCTCTTGGAATCATTGAACTCAGAAGATTCGTTGCCGAAGGAACCGATTGGAAAAACTCAGCGACTCCCTCGCGCCGTCATTTCCTGGGACGAACAGTTTACTTCTCCGCCGACGCCGGAACAGCCATCAGTTTGCCCGACGGGTCGATTGCGAACACGCCCTTCGCTCGCGGGTCGATCACAAGGAGTGTCGCCCCTTGCCACGTCAGACCAACCGGGCTCACGAGCGGTTCGCCTGAAACGAGCTTTTCCGGCTTACCGCCGAACGGCACTTTCCAAACGGCCTTGCCGTAACCATCCGTGACAAACGCTGTCTTGTCTTTGTCGAGTTCCACTTCCTGCGGGAACCCCCACGGCCGGCCCTCGACGACGACCTCGACTTTCGCGTCTGGAGTCACTCGTACGAGCTGGTTTCTTCCGTGGTTGATGACCCACAGGTTCTTGTCGGCGTCGATCGCGATCCCTCGTGGAGCTTCGACCTCGGCAAATTTTTCCACTTTGCCGCTCGCGGCCGGAATCTTCCAGATCCGTTTCAGTTCCAGGTCCGTTACGAAAATGTTGTTGTCTGGATCGACGACCAAATCCATCGGGATGCCAATGCCGCCGTTCGTCAGCGGTTGAGGCTTTCCTTCGTCATCGAAACGAAAGACCTCGCGCGTCGATGAGTCCCCCGCCAGCAACTTGCCGTTGCGATCCAAGCCGACACAACGAACTCGATTCAGCGGCGTGCGGAATTTCTTCGACGCCTGAAAGAAGATCGACAACTTGCCGTCGCTCAACTTCCACACGCCTGCCCCATCGAGATCCGCGATGAACAGGCTCTTGCCATCGGCCGAAGCCACCGCCGTCAGCGGGTATTGCAGGCCATCGGCTCGCAGGAGTGACGAATCAACGACGAAGCCCAACAGGAGCACCAACAAAATCCTAAGTGCGCGTCGCGACATGAACGAACTCGTGAAGGGGTATCAAACAGACTTGGCGTCGAACCGGAACAACATCGTAATGAGGCTCCATCGAGGAGGCCACGACTCACCCACGGCCGATGATGTACCGCAGCGGATCGACTTCGTTCCGCAGGATTTCCAGTGTGGCCGGCTCTGGGGCGGGCGTCGCTTCGAGCGGGTCTCGCACGAGCAACTCGAACCCCGTGCGTTCGCGAACCTCCGGCAGTGTGATCCCTGGATGCAACGATTCGACCTGCATTCGCTTGGTCGCGTCGTCAAAGCCGAGCACCGCCAAATCGGTGATGACCTTGTACGGCCCCGTTCCGGGCGGCAACCCGGCAGCCTCGCGAGCACCAGGGCCGGTCAGGTATCCGGGTGTCGTCACGAAGTCGCACCGTTCGACGAACCGCCGTCGGTCGTGCGGCGTCAGAACCAAAATCTTCCAGCAGAGCGAGCCAAGATCGTTTGCTCCGCCACTGCCTGGCAGTCGCACTTTCGGATGCTGATAGTCGCTGCCGATCTGCGTCGAGTTCAGATTTCCGAACTGGTCGATCTGCGCTCCGCCGAGAAACGTGTAATCGACCATGCCGCGCTGGCAGGTCTCCATGATGTCGGCCATGCTGGTGGCCATCAGGCCGCGATAAAACGTGCGCGAGTCCCCCACGCTGATCGGCATTCGTGGCAACAACGGTCCGACGCCACCGGCCTCGAAGAGCAACGTCAGATTTGGGGCCGTCGTCTTCTGGGCCAGCATCGCTGCCGCGCACGGAGCACCCGTTCCGACGACGACCATCGCGCCGTCCTCCAGCCAACGCGCGGCCGAGCAGATCATCAATTCCATCCGGGTGTAGTCGGGCATGTCGGGAACTTTAGAGCCGTGGAGCGGGTTTTCAACCTGCCCGGCCATGTGACTGGCAGGTTGAAAACCTGCCCCACGTTGTCGATAGAATCGCCGCCGCACTTCTTCGATTCGCAAACGAAATGGATGTCTCATGGCCAGTCAGGACTACGAAAAGCTCGGCACCTTTTACCTCGGCAAACATTTCGATCTCGCGGCTCAGCAGCCGAAGCCGGAATACTTGTTGTACGACGCGAAGGATCTGACGACACACGCGGTCGTCGTCGGTATGACCGGCAGCGGTAAGACCGGGTTGTGTTTGAGCCTGCTGGAGGAAGCCGCGATCGACGGCGTCCCCGCTCTCATCATCGACCCGAAGGGCGATCTCGGAAATCTGCTGCTGACGTTTCCACAGTTGAAGCCCGACGACTTCCGGCCGTGGGTCGATGCCAGCGAAGCGACGCGGCGCGGACTGACGCCCGATCAATTCGCGGCCGAATCGGCGAAGACTTGGAAGGACGGACTCGCCGCGTGGGATCAAGACGCCGCACGCATTCAAAAGTTTCGCGAGGCGTGTGACGTGGCGATCTACACGCCGGGCAGTCAGGCGGGCTTGCCGCTGACGGTCGTGCGGTCGTTCGGAGTGCCGCCGCAAGCGGTGCTCGACAACAACGACGCGATGCGTGAGCGAGTCAACGGTGCGGCGGCCGGGTTGCTGGCTCTGCTCGGCATCGACGCCGACCCGATTCGCAGCCGTGAGCACATTCTGCTGACCAACATTTTCGACCGCGCCTGGCGAGAAGGCAAAAGCCTCGATCTTGGACAGCTCATCCGCGAGATTCAATCACCGTCGTTCAAGAAGGTCGGCGTGCTCGATCTCGACACGTTCTTCCCGGCCACCGAGCGTTTCTCGTTGGCGATGACGCTCAACAACTTGCTGGCGTCCCCCGGCTTCTCGGCCTGGATGGAGGGGGAAGCGCTCGACATCCAACGGTTGCTCTGGACGGCCGACGGCAAGCCGAGGCTGTCGATCCTGTCGATCGCGCACCTGTCCGACTCCGAGCGGATGTTTTTCGTGACGATCTTCCTCAACGAGGTACTCGCGTGGATGCGGTCGCAGTCGGGAACTAGCAGCCTGCGCTGTCTGCTCTACATGGACGAAGTCTTTGGGTACTTCCCGCCGACCGCGAACCCGCCGTCCAAGACGCCGATGCTGACGCTGCTCAAGCAAGCCCGCGCGTTCGGGTTGGGAGTTGTGCTCGCGACGCAGAACCCGGTGGACTTGGACTACAAAGGTCTGTCGAACTGCGGGACGTGGTTCCTCGGCCGCTTGCAGACGGAGCGTGACAAGGCTCGCGTACTCGATGGACTTGAAGGGGCATCCGCTTCGACGGGACACAGCTTCGATCGCTCGGCGATGGACTCGATTCTGTCGGGACTCGGCAAGCGTGTGTTCGTGATGAACAACGTCCACGACGACGCGCCGAGCATTTTTCAAACGCGCTGGTCGCTGTCGTTTTTGCGCGGGCCGCTGTCGCGCGACCAGATCGATTCGCTGATGCGCTCGCGCCGGGAATCGTCACCATCGAGTGCCTCGACCGCGATGACAAACACGGCCGCAGCTTCGGCGGACATGGCCAGCGATCACCGCCCCGTGCTGTCGCCTGAGATCGTTGAGTTCTTCATCCCCGCTCGTCGAGAGCCAGACTCCGGTGACAAGTTCGTCTATCGGCCAGCGTTGCTAGGGATCGGGAAAACGCATTTCGTGAAGACCACGGCCGAGGTCGATGTCTGGGACTCGGTTTCGATTGTCGCTCCAATTGCCGATGAGGTTTCGCTCGACCCGTGGGACGACGGCGAACTGTCGCACGATGGCCCGCCCGATTTGGAAAAGTCTCCCGCCGACGGAGCGGCGTTCACATCGCTGCCCGCTGATCTCGCCAAGCCGAAGAAGTATGCAACACTGACGACCGCCCTGAAGGACCATCTCTATCGAGTCCATCGCCTGACTGTCTGGAAATGCAAATCGCCGAAAGCGACGTCCCGCGCCGATGAAAACGAAGGGGATTTTCGATCACGGCTTAGCCAAGTGCTGCGTGAGGAACGCGACCTCGCCGTCGAAAAGCTGCGACAGAAGTACGCTCCGAAAGTCGCCGCGCTACACGAGCAAGTTCGCAAAGCTGAGCAACGCAAAGCGAAAGAGGAAGAACAAGCCAAATCGCAAACCTGGGGCACGATGCTGACCGTCGGCTCGTCGTTGCTCGGAGCGTTCCTCGGCAAGAAGACGATCAGCGCCACCAACGTCGGAAAGGCGGCGACCGCCGCACGCTCCGCCGGCAAGCTGGCGAAAGAACGGGGCGATATCGCCTACGCCGAGGAAAACGTCGAAGCCGTTCAGGCACGACTGATCGCACTCGATGCGGAGTTCAAAGCCGAGGCCGAGAAACTGTCGGCTCACGTCGATCCCACGGCGATTGAACTCGAAGAAGTCACGCTGCAACCGAAGAAGTCTGATATCACGATCAGCCAAGTGGCCCTTGTCTGGACACCGTGGTCC
>CAZILR010000368.1:0-5924 GCA_964539995.1 uncultured Planctomyces sp. | reverse complement strand
GAAGACTGGGAGCGGACTCACGCAAAGATCGGCGATGTGGCCAAGCAAACGCGAGGCTGGGACGCGAATCGCGGCGTGACGTTCGCTCAGCGTGGTAAAGAGGAAGCCAGCGACTACCGCTACTTCCCAGATCCCGATCTGACGCCGGTGACGGTCAGTGACGAATTCTTCGCCGAGGTCAAAGCCGAACTCTGTGAACTTCCCGCCTCACGTCGTCGCCGCTACCGAGCAGACCTCGGCCTGTCGCACTACGACGCCGACGTGATCGTCTCGCAAGGAGATCACTTCACGCATTATTTCGAGCAAGTCGCGAATCTCTGCGGCGACGGCAAACAAGCGGCCAACTGGCTCACACAGGATGTGCAACGCGAACTCAACGCCCGCAACCTCGGCATCGACGCGTTCCCGATTCGTCCGGAAGTGCTGGGTGATCTGTTGAAGCGAGTCACCGCGAATCAACTCACGGTGAAGAGTGCCCGCGAAGTGTTCGCGGCGTTGTTGGCCGACCACGATGCCGCTCACGAGGAGGGCAGGGGGGCTGACCTCGACGCCACTCGTGTCGAGCAAATTATCGCCGAACGCGGTCTCGCCGTGCTCACCGACACCAGCGCGATCACGCAGGTCATCGCCGACGTGATTGCTCGCAATCCGAAGCCGGTTGCCGATTTCAAATCAGGCAAGCAAGCCGCCGCGGGTTCACTGATCGGCCAGATCATGAAAGACCTCAAGGGTGCGGATGCGAAAGTCGTGCGGCAGATGTTGATCGACGAACTCAGCAAGCCATAACGGAGTCGATGCACTGACGGACGCAGCCGCGTCCAACCCGACACCAGCGCCGTCGGACACGGAGGCCCGACATGTCGATCAGTCACACACACCGGCTGCGAGGCCGGATTTGGGAATCGTTACTCGCCGCCGGGATCATCTGGTCGTCGATCCAAATTCCCTGGCAATTGGAATTCGGTCAGAGCCGCCGCATTTGGTGGCTGATTGTCGAAAACCTGCTGACGATTCTCTTCGCAGCCGATGCGTGGCGACATTGGCGCGGTCATTGGCAGGATCGTCCGACGGCCGCGACGAACGGCAGACCATTCGAGCCGCGCGAATCGCTGTGGTGGCTGCTGGCAGATGTCCTCGCGGCGATCCCGCTGAGTTGGTTCGGTATCCCTTTGGGATTGCTCGTGCTGCGAATGGCCAAGCTGCCGAGGCTCGTGCAAATGATGCGGAGTTGGCGGCGGCGTGACTTGCGGAACGCCGGTGTCCTGCGGCTCGCCTTTTTCATGTTCTGGATGGCGATGATCTCGCACTGGATCGCGTGCGGCTGGTCGGCACTGCGTGACCGTGTGCCAAATGACGACGATGGGATGCACTACCTGCGCGCTCTGTATTGGACCATCACCACGTTGGCGACGGTCGGTTACGGCGACATCACTCCAGTGAACGGCACGCAGATGGCCTACGCGATCATGACGATGATGTTCGGGGTCGGATTGTTCGGCTACGCGATCGGCAACGTGGCTCACATGCTGGCGAACATCGACCAGGTGCAGGCTCACTACCACGCCAGTTTGGATCGGCTGGCGACGTTCATGCGGTATCGACGCATCCCGCTGGAGCTTCAGCAGCGGATCTACGAGTACTACACGTTCCTGTGGGAGCGGCATCTCGGCTACGACGAGGCTCTGATTCTCAGCGAGCTGCCCGAGCCGCTGCGAGTCGAGATCGCGATGGCGATGAAACGCGAATTCATCGAGAAGGTGCCATTCTTCCAGGGAGCCAGCCCACAGCTCATCCGCGAGATCGCCGTCGAACTGCGTCCCGTTCTGTTCCGCCCCGGCGACTTCGTCTTCCGAGCGGGAGAGATGGGCCGACACATTTACTTCATCAGCGGCGGTAGCGTGGAGGTCATCGCCGGCGACGGGCAGACGATTCTGGCGACGCTCACGGAAGGGGACTTCTTCGGCGAGATCGCGCTGCTGCTGCACCGTCCCCGCTCGGCGAGCGTGCGAGCCATCGACTTCTGCGATCTGTACTCGCTCGACAAAGAGACGTTCGAGCACATCCTCGCCTTCTTCCCGGACTTCTCGGCTCACATTCAGGAAGAGGCGCAGCGTCGTCAGAAATCGCACTGAGTGGAGCCATCGGCCTGAAGCAGGAAGACTGGGCCGCGTTCGAACTCTTGCGGGGCTTGCGATTGCCGAGCGGATTGCGTGAACTTCGCTCGTTGATCTCACGGCCACGTTTTGACACCGCACCTGACGGGAGCCTCAAGCATGTCGCGATTCCGAATGTTGTTGAGCATCACGATCATCAGTCTCCTCGCGCGGACGGTCACGATCGCCGCCGAATACGATCTGAAAGCGGAACTCGCGCGGCCGATCATCACTCCGCAGACGTCGCTGGAGCAGACGCAAGTGTTTCTCGAACGCCGCATCCCGCGATTGCCAGAGTTGAAGACGACGAAAGACTGGGACGCCTTGGCCGCCAAATGGCGGAAGGAAGTGCTCGACAAAGTGGTCTTTCGTGGCGAAGCGGCGAAGTGGCGCGATCATCCGCTGGCGGTCGAGTACGTTGGCGAGCCACTGCGCGGGCCAGGATACGTCGTGAAGAAGCTGCGGTACGAGTGTTTGCCGGGAATGTGGATTCCGGCGTTGTTGTACGTCCCGAACAAACTGGCCGACGACAAAGCCGCGAAGGTGCCAGTTGTGCTGAACGTCAACGGGCACGACGGCCAAGGAAAGGCCGCCGACTACAAGCAGATTCGCTGCATCAATCTGGTGAAGCGCGGCATGATCGTGTTGAATCCCGAATGGTTCGGCATGGGCCAGTTCAAACAAGACGGCTTCAGCCACACGAAGATGAATCAGCTCGACTTGTGCGGCAGCAGTGGCATCGCTCCGTTTTATTTGACGATGTCGAAGGGGCTTGACCTGTTGTTGACTCTTCCGAACGCGGACTCGTACCGAGTCGCTGTCTCTGGCCTGTCGGGTGGTGGTTGGCAGACGATCTTCATCAGCGGACTCGATCCGCGCGTGACCTTCGCCAATCCGGTCGCCGGCTATTCGAGTTACCTCACGCGAGTTCGCAGCAACACCGATCTCGGCGATTCGGAACAAACGCCGTGCGATCTCGGCAAGTACGTCGATTACATGCACCTGACGGCGATGCGAGCACCACGAGCCACGTTGCTGACCTTCAACGCGCACGACAACTGTTGCTTCGCCGCCGGTCATGCGTTGCCACCGTTGCTCGCAGGATGCCGGCCGATTTACGCCTTGTTTGGTGAGACCGACCGGCTGATCACGCACGTCAATCACGTCCCCGGCGATCACAACTTCGGACAAGACAACCGCGAAGCCTTTTACCGCGCGGTCGGAGCGTTCTTTTACAACGGCTCGAAAGACTTCGACGCGAAAGAGATCGAGTGCGAAGCGGGCGAGTTCAAGAAGCTCGACGAACTGCTGGTTACCGTTTCCGATGACAACGCGACGTTTACATCGCTGGCGAAATCGTTGGCCGAGAAATTGCCTCGCACAGACGATGCGCCTGCCGACAAATCGGCCAAGCAAGAGTGGCAAAACAAGCGACGGAAGTTGCTCGCGGAAATCGTCGCGGCGAAGTCTTTCGACGTCGATGCCGAAGAAGTGCCGTCGGCGGAGCCGGCTGATGCGAAGGCTGGCAGCACGCAGATACAGCGCTGGCGATTGCACCTGAGCAACACTTGGACGGTGCCGGTCGTCGAACTGACTCGCGGCGAATCGCAAGGCACGACCGTCGTCATCGCCGACGCTGGCCGAGCGGCTGTCGCCGAAGACATCGAGAAACTCTTGGCCGCAGGTCAACGAGTGCTGGCCGTTGATCCGCTGTTCTTCGGCGAGTCGAAGATTGCCGCCCGCGACTGGTTGTGGGGGTTGATGCTCGACACAGTCGGCGACCGACCGCTGGGAGTCCTGGGGAGCCAGCTCGCCGCGATCGCGCGGCACGCTCACGACACGGATCGCTCCGGTCGCACTGTGACGCTGCACTCGGTCGGCCCGCGTTCGAGTTTGATCGCGCTCGTCGCCGCCGCGCTCGAGACGCAGGTGATCGGCCAAGTGACGCAACGCCAGCCGATCGGCAGCCTCAAGCAGTACGTCATCGAGCAAAATCGCGGAGTCAGCGAGGCTCCCGAACTGTTCTGCTTCGGGCTGCTGGAACACTTCGACGTGCCACAATTGCAGACCTTGGTGGCTCCTCGAAAGGTCGAGACGATCAAGTAACCGCGCCGATGACCTTCGTGATGGCGTGCTCTTCTTTTTCGAGCCACCAGCGTGCCCAAAGTTTGTGATCCTTCTCCACGTTCTCCGCCGGCGAGAATTCGAGGGCCAGCCAGTTTCGTTTGGGCAACATGCGACGTCCGGTGTCGGGCAGTTCGAGCATCCGCTCGGTGATGCCCCGCTCGACTTCATTTTCAAAGCCGGACAAGACGCGATCCAGCGTCCAGACGACCGACCAATGCGGCGGCGTATGCACGATGCCGGTGCTGATGAGTTGAGTGATTGATGCCGCATCCCCAACGTGTTCTGGCCGTGTGGACTGCACAAGCCCCATCGCCGGGACATGCACGTCTCCCGACACGATCGTCACGCGTGTTTTCTTCTTGGTCGCGAAGTCCAACAAGTTGCGGAGCAATCGTCGTCGTTCCCCCATGTGTGGCCGGCTGCGCCAATGGTCGCGCATGTCGTCTTCCAGGTCTTGATGCCCTGGAATCCAGCCGAGCAATGTCTCGGCGTACTCAAAGCTCGGATAGATGACCGGGATGCTCGACAGCACCAGCAAGTGCGAGAGGCCGTCGGCATCGCCCGGCTTGGCTCGATCTGGGAACCCTCGGAGCAGTTCCAGCAGTTCGTCCCAAGTGGCTGCGGACAAAATCTGATCCATGCTCCGTTCGCTGCGGAGGTCGGGAGCCAGGATGCCGACGTTGTCGATCCGCTGGAACCACGAGAATCCCTTCGTTCCGGTTCCGGGCCAACGCTCCTTCGGAATCGCGCTCGTGGCGGAAATTCGCTGCTGAAACACTCGGAACCATTTCGCGGCGATCTGAAAAATCGCCTGCGGAATCTCCGCCGCCAGCCAGTCGTCATCGTACGATCCCCAGCCATCGAAGATGTCGTGATCGTCCCACATCATCAGCGACGGGATGCTGGCCATCGCTTTGGCGACCGGCTCGGCCGCCCAGCGCGTGCAATAGATGGCCTTGAAAAAATGTTCGTCGATCGCCTCTTCGAGCTTCTTGGAGGACTTCTCCTTTTTCTGTTTGGCGGGATCGAGATCGTTCCAGCGTTGCAGCTCGGCCACGGCGGTGAAGACCGAGTCGCCATAAATTTGATCGCCACCCATCAGCAGCAAGTGAAAGTGCAATCCGGCTCCACGCTCGGCGTCCTTCTTGTGCTTCTTGAGCAAGTCCGTCCAACGGTCGAGCGGCGTTGAATCACTGGGGACGCTCTTCATGGCCGACGGCGACGAAAAGCCATTGCACGAGGCGAAGGCCATTTGCAGAGGCGTCTTCTGGCCAGGGAAATAAAAGGTGTTCTGTGTGCCGGCCAGCTCGTAGTCCACGCTCCCTTCGGATTTGCCGGTCGGGCGAGCCACGTCGAAGTCGTATCGCAGCACAACGTGCTGGCTGCCGCCGGACGAAAACTTGGCCAACGTCTCCGCGTCGGAAACGGTCTGTTTGGTTTGGCCCTTGACGGTGAATGTCAGCTTTGGCTTGTCGTTGGAGTCCAACACGATGAGCGCCGACATTTTCCAGGTCGCCGCGTCGGAACCGCGAAACCCCAAGATCGGACCGAGTACCAATGCCATGATGTCGTGCTCTCCTCGGACAAAGTGTGATGTGTCGAAGAAATCCGCTATCACAACTTATGGCCTCTGGTGGACAAAAT
>CAZILR010000367.1:0-5925 GCA_964539995.1 uncultured Planctomyces sp. | reverse complement strand
TGCGTGTCGGCTTCCATCGCCAGAGCCAGGATCGCCAGCGTCGCGCAGTCGCGAGCGGTTTCGTCCGGCTTTTGCAGCCGACGTAAGCCACGGCGGATCGTCGCCGAGCGGCCGTTGATCTCTTCCATCATGCGGCCTTGGCTGGTGAGCTTGTTCCATTCTGCCTCTGGCTTGGCAGTGCCGGCCGATTTGCCAGCGTGTGCGTCCTTCACGGCGGCGAACAACTTGCTTGCATCCTCGAACGTCTTGGCCGCTCGTAGCAAGACCGCCGCGTCGCGCAGATCAGCGGCATGAAACTTGGCCTTCGCCTTGTCCGGATGCTCGACGATCGCTTGAGCCATGCAAGCGACCACACCGGCCGCTTGATTGACCTCTCTCTTTTCGAGCGTCTTCGCGAACGCCTCCGCGCTGGCTACTTGTTGACCGAGCAATTCGACCTTCGCGTTGATCTCAGCCACGAGATCATCAACGGTCGCAATCTCGACAACCTTCTGCGGAGCTTCGCCCCACGCGGGCAAAAAACTGACAGACAGCGCACCGATGGCAAACAAACTCAACATCAATCGGCGGGACATGGGGAACCTTTCGTAGAGTGCGTGCAACGCACCCGCTGGTGTTTGAAGACGGAAACGTCGGAGATTTTGGAAGTCGCCGCGTGCTCGGTCAAGTTGGCCGGACCAGGCTGTCATCGAAGTAGTTGATCGACATCCCCGCGTCGATGACCAATCCCTGAGCGTTGATGCCCGAAGATCGGGGACTCAGCAGAAAGGCGACGGCATTCGCGACTTCGTCCGTTTGCACGGCTCGTTTGCGGAGCGTCGCCTTTTCCGCGTGCAGATAGCTGTCGATGTAACCGGGAATCCCCGCCGAGGCGGACGTCTTGAGCAACCCCGGACAGACCGCGTTGAACCGAATCGACGAGAACTTCGCGAACGACTTCGCCAGAAAACAAACGGACGAATCGAGGGCCGCTTTGACGGGGGCCATGTAGCCGTAATTCTCTGCCGCCATGCGGCTCGTCGAGATCGAGACGGTCACGACGCTGCCTTGTTCCTTGTCGAGCAAATCCCGAAAAGCGTTCGCCAGCGCGATGAACGAGAAGCAGGAGATATCAATCGCTTGCAGGAATGCCCTGCGTGGCGTCTCGTGAAACGGCAGCCAGCCGGCCGAATAATCGGCGAAGGCGATCGAATGCACGACACCGTGAATCGGCCCATGCTGAGCGGCGATCTCGTTGCGAACACGGTCAATCTGGTCTTGATGCTCGACGTCGCAGACGTGAATCGGCGCGTCGCCAACCAGCTTGCGAATCTGCTCGCGGCGCTCTTCGCTGCGGACGACGTGAATGACTTTCGCTCCGGCCTCGGTCAGTACCTGGCCGACATGCGCGGCGACGCTCTTTCGGTTCGCCATGCCGAAGATCACGATGCGGCGGTCGGTCAAGTTGAGAAAATCAGTGGTCATTGATGGGTGGCTATTGGCGATTTGTGATTACCCAATAGCCAATAGCCAATAGCCACTGACCAATGACCAATCTCATCAGAGTTACTTCCCGCCATTCACATACAGCTTCACGTTCTTGGTCGCACGGCCGCCGGCAACGATGTCGAGCTTTCCGTCGCCGGTCAGGTCGGCGCAGATCAAGTCTTCGGTGGCCATGCCGCCGTCGTCGATCGTGTGCTTGGTCCATTTGGTCGCGGTCGCGTCGTCGGCTTTGTAGACGAAGACGCCTGGGCCTTTGATCGGGCCGGGGCCAGGATCGCTGAAGCCGAGCACGATCTCGTCGCCACCATCGCCGTCGATGTCGCACGTCCAGAGTGCGTGGCCGCGATTCAGAGTCGCGTCGATGACGTGCCGCGGCCACAAGCCATCGGCAGTTTTCTCACCGGCCTTCGGTTCGACGTACACGGCGCAGGCTTGGCCGTGCATCGGCTCGACGGTGACGATGAATCGCGGGCCGTTCTTGAGTTTGCCGACTTTGATTTCGCCGGCTCCTTTGGCTTCCGGTTTCTCACCGCTCGCACCATTGCCGAGTTTTGTCGCCAGCCAATTCGCCGCGCCATCACGGATCGCACCCGGCGTGATGAGATGCACGCCTTCCTGACTCGACGTGACCGTGTCGTCGATTCCGTCGCCATTCCAATCCAAGTGCCAATGGTTGTGCATCCGGTTCATCGCGGCATTGAGCACTTGCGACGGCCATTTGTCCGTTTTGGGATTCTTCGGGATCGAGAACGCCAACAGTCGCACGCCGTCTCCTTGCGTCTTGTTGAGCGGCGAGACGACAAGCTCTGGTCGCTTGCCACCAGTGACGTTGCCGAACCTCATGCGGTGTGTCCACGGTTCGTGGCCGATCAGATGCACATGCCATTTCTCGTCGAGCGACGCGCCGCGTGACAGCCACACGAGTTGCCCCGTGTTCTTACCCGACCAGCCGGCTCCGACCGCGAAGTCGATCTTGCCGTCCTGGTCGATGTCCAGCGGCGCGATGCAGACGTTATCCCGCTCCGTCTGATCTTCGATGATGACACGCTTTTTCCAGTCGGGAGCTTGATACCACAACACGCGGTTTTCGCTGACCGCGACGACGTCCTGCTTGCCGTCGCCATCGACATCCGCCAGCGTCACGGCGTAGCAGACTTTCCCGATATCCGGGTCGAGCGTCTGGGCTTCAAACTTCGGAAAGTCCGCCGCGTCGGCGGCAAAGTGCATCAGCCCAAACCCCGCGATCGCCATCGCGGCTGTCAGTGGTCGTCTCATCGGTGTGCCTCCTCATCGAGTCGCCATTTCGCGACCGGAAGACACAATGACGAAAGCGGCGGAGCAACGCAAATCACGGCCGATTCACGGGCGTTGCGTGCGAGACCGGAATCACCAACGGGCTGTCGCCGGCCGAAGGGCCGGAGCTTGATGTCGGGAACAGCCGTTGGTCGTAGTACAGCCGATAGGCGGTTTGAAAGAACGCGGCCGTCGCCTGCACTCGCTGTTTTGGTGGGACGCTTTCCGGCGTCAGCGAGAAGCTCTGCGGATCGAGCGTGTAGACCCACGCCTGGCGGCGCGCGTCAAGCACGACCAATTGTTGGTCGGCCGTGAGCAGCGCGACATCGTGATTGTGCTGCATGAGGGCATAGCCTTGCTCCGGCGGCAGATTGAGAGCGTCGCGTCCAAAGAAAATCGAACGGTAATCGCCACCCAGCAAGCCCATCACCGTCGGAGCAATGTCCAACGAGCAAGCCAGCGTCGAGCAGCGCGTGCCTCGGCTGACGTCATCCGGCCGGAGCATCAGTACTGGCACGCGATACGATTTCATCGGGAAAAGTTGGCTGCCGTAGACGCGAGCGCCGTGATCCCCCATGACGACGAACAGCGTGTTCTTTTTCCAAGCGTGGTCGCCGACCTTGTCGAAGAATTGTCCGATCGACCAATCGGCGTACTTCACCGCGTTGTCGCGTTGCAGTTCCGACGAGGGTCGATCAATTCGTCCGTCGGGATAAGTGAAAGGGCGATGGTTGCTGACAGTCAGCAAGCAGGCGAGGAACGGTTTTCCCTCGTCATGGAGTGCGTCGAGTTCCGTCAGAGCTTTGTTGAAAAGGTCTTCGTCCGACACTCCCCAAGCGTTGACGAACGCTGGCTTGACGAAGTCCTTTTGCTCGATGAATCGGTTGAACCCATTCGCGGTCATGAACGAGCGGACGCCGTCAAAGAGGCCTCGGCCGGCGGTCATGAACAGCCGGTTGTAGCCACGCTCCTCCAACACATGCGCCAGCGTGTAGACGTGCCGCGAGCGGTCCCGTTTCAAAATCGATTCGGTCGGAATCGGTGGCAGCGAAGCGGTCACCGCTTCGAGCGCTCGCGCCGTGCGGTTGCCAGTCGCGTAGAAGTTGTCGAACAACAAACCTTGAGTCGCCAGTTTGTCGAGACACGGAGTCAGTCCGCGCGGGTCGCCGAGCGCTCCGATGAAGTCCGAGCCGAGGCTCTCCTCCAACACGATGACGACGTTCCAATCGCGACGTGGCTCTGCCTGCCGCACGGTACGGTCGAAGGGATTTTGCGAATCTTCGTGTCGGGCATCGCCGTCGGCGATCACATGCTTGCGGACTTCCCTCGCGGCGAGTTCTGGCTTGATCGTCAGATAAAACTGCTCGTAGTCGAAATGGCACGACCAGGCGTGATACAGAAACGAGTACACACCATTCCCGGCACACTCGTTGGCCGTGCGGTTCGAGGTCACGGTCATCGCGGACATGCTGCAGGTCAGCCACATTCCGCCGATCGCGAGATAAGCACCGGCGAACACACCGATTCGCCGACGGAACGGCATCTGATTTTCCAGCAGCCGGTGGAATCGGTTCCGCACGGCCCACCACAAGCCACCACCCACGAGCACGACGAAACTCGTCAACTCAACGACGGGAAACGATTGCCAGATGTTGCAACAGACCTCGGTCGGATAAACGAGATACTCAAACGCGATGTAGCTCAGCCGGCCATCGAACTCCGTGAAGAACAAAAACTCAATGATCGCGAACAGCGGCACAAAGCTGAACGCGAA
This sequence comes from uncultured Planctomyces sp., assembly GCA_964539995.1. Lineage (GTDB taxonomy): Bacteria > Planctomycetota > Planctomycetia > Planctomycetales > Planctomycetaceae > SXKJ01. Next base: position 1,373 of record CAZILR010000367.1, on the reverse strand, counting down.
CAGCCAGCAGAATTCCATGAACCATCGGCTGGGACGCGACTTCAGCCAGCGATTGCGGCACCAGGTGAAGTGCCACAATTGAACCTGCACTCCGAGCAGCGCGACAAACAGATCGACCCAAAGGCCTGCGACGAACACGCGGACCAACTCGCGAAGATTTAGCGAGCGCCAGTCCGCGAACCAAAACAGCAGCGTGATTCGCGTCAGCAAAAAACCGAGCAGGTAGATCAGCATGATCTCGGCCAGAATCCGAAATCGCTGAAGTCGTCCCACCGCACTGAAGAGTGACTGCATTCCCGCACATCCTTGTGGCGTCAGTCCAAGTTGATCGAGCGCGATTTCGTCAGACCAAATCTCGTGACTTCCGATGCCATTAGAGCAGGGAGATGTATTCGTTTTTCAGGTTTCCAGATATGCCGAGTTCCCCCACGCCATTGTCAGGACATGAAGAGTCCTCCACCCACTCAGATGCGGCCCACTTCGCGGCGAATCCCGTGATTCCTCGGCAAATACAGTCATCTCTCACAACTCTGAGCAGCACATGATCCAGTCGCTGACTATCATGCCCCGGCGTTCGCCAACCATGAAATCTTTCTCATCGTCTGATGCCGCCCATGCCTGCTCCGTACCAAGACATCGTCCATTCCCTGCGGCAAGCGTTTCCGCAGCCTGTCTCCGACCGAGTCCACGATGCGTACTTCGTGTTCTCGTTCTTGCGGGCACTCGATCAAGTGGACCGGATGAAGTCGGTCAGCCCACTGCTCGGCAAGCCGGAGACGCTGGATTACTCCGCCGCGAAATCCTGTCGCGTCGCGAACGAGCCGAGCACGCTGGAGCACGTCACCGAAGAGTTGGTCGAGCATCTCTCTGGCCTGTTCGTTTCCGGGCATTCGCGAGCACAGATCAACGTCGTTCCGGCTCCGACGATCCCCAGCATCATCGGCGGGATGCTGCCGTCGATTTACAACCCGAACTTGTGCAGCGACGAATCCGGCCGCCGTGTCTCCGTCGCCGAGGTCGAAGTCACCGCGATGACCTCCGAACTCATCGGCTACCCCGCTGAGCAAGCCGGCGGCGTCTTCACCTTCGGCGGCACCGGCACGCTGCTGTACGGAGCCAAGATCGGCCTCGAAAAAGCCTGTCCCGGAACCGCGCAGACGGGCTTACGCGAACCGGCGGTCCTCGTCTGTTCGGATCGCGCGCATTACGCCTGCTCAACGGTCGCGAGTTGGCTGGGCCTCGGCGAACAAAACGTCGTCCAGATTCCGACCTCGCCTGAAAACGAGATGCGGACTTGTCTCTTCGAGACGATGCTGCGAGATGTGCTCAAGCAAGGCCGCAAGGTCGCTGCGATCGTGGCGACGATGGGGACA
>CAZILR010000366.1:0-5930 GCA_964539995.1 uncultured Planctomyces sp. | reverse complement strand
TCCGGCTTCGGTAGCACGCCGACTCGGTTGCCGGCGCGGACGCAGGCTTTGACGTCGAGGCGGCGAGTCGCAACTTCGGTGAAGCCTTCGGAGTCGGTCAGCGGATTCTCGCATTCGACAAGGTCTAGCACCGTGATGTCGGCGCAGGCTCCGGGCTTCAGCGTGCCGATCTCATCGGACATGCCGAGCCAATTCGCGCAGGTGGCCGTTGAGCGGCGAATCACTTCCGGCAGGCTCATGCCAAGGTGCAGGAACTTTTCGAGCGTCGTGACGAGATCGAACACCGGGCCGTTCGTGTTGTAGGCGTGCAGATCACTGCCGAGAAAATCTGGATCGAAGCCTTGGTCGAGCATCGGCCGAGCGACTCGCCACGCAAAGCTGCCCCAGCCGTGTCCGACATCGAACTGCACGCCCTCACGCTGCTTGTCACGCACGATCGGCCACAACTTCGTCGCGTCATCGACCAGCTTGCAGTTCTTGTCGTGGAAGCAGTGAGTCAGCACGTCCCCTGGCCGCAGCGTCTCCAGAATGTGCTGAATCGACAGCGACGAGTTCGCCGGATGCACGACCAGCGGCAACTTCGTGGCATCCGCCGCCAGCCGAGCGAGTCGCAAGCCCTCGGCTTCGTTCTTGCCACCATTCGAGATGTTGTCCATGCAGCGGACTTTGATGCCTACCACGCAATCGCGATGCTTCTCAACCGCCTCGACGCAGCCATCAACGTCGCAGTACGCCAAGTCCCACAACTCGCCGAGCGCCGGCTTCGTGTCGTTGCTACTGATGAGTCCTTGCGCGGCAATCAGCATCAAGGCTTTGACACGCGTCTTGGCCGGGTCGATCACAAACCGTCGGAAGCCATCGAAAATCAACCCGCCCGCCGTGCCGAAATCCAGCACTGTGGTCGCGCCGCGAGCCAAACACGTTTCGTCGGGATCGACACCGAAGTTGCTGACTCCAGGAAAGACATGCACATGAAAATCGATCAACCCCGGCACGACGAACTGCCCGGAACAATCGAGCGTCTGCTTGGCCGCGACCGGAGCCGACGGATCGAGAATCGCCGCGATGCAGCCCCCTTGAATGGCGACGTTCCGGCGAGCGTTCAGCCCGGCCGCTAGATCAATCACGGTGCCGTTCGTGAGCACAAAGTCGTACATGGCGAGTCCTCGGTGTGTGAAAGCGGAGCATGATGAGCGGTGACGATCCGGCGGACAACCGTTATCGTCGCGACTCCTCGGTTCGGATGTATTTGGAATACCGTGTAGGGTGGGTCGAGTCATCGAGACCCACCATTTCGGAGTGGTGGGTCTCGCGATGCTCGACCGCACCCTACTTTGGAAAGATGGTTCATGGAAATTTTGCCAGCGATTGATTTGCGAGACGGCAAGTGTGTCCGTCTGCGACAAGGAGACTACGCTCAAGAGACGATCTTCGGTGACGATCCGACCGAGATGGCTCGACGTTGGGCGGCCGAGGGGACGCGCTGGCTGCATCTCGTTGATCTCGACGGCGCGAAAGCCGGGCGGCCGGTGAATCACGAAGTCGTGCGCCGCATCGTGCAGGACAGCGGCGTGAAGTGCGAACTCGGCGGCGGCATCCGGGACGAAGCGGCGATCCGGCTGATGCTCGACGACGTGGGCGTCGAGCGAGTCATCATCGGTACGCAAGCTCTCAAGCAGCCGGAGTGGTTTCGCGAGATGGCTCAAAAGTGGCCGGGAAGACTCGTGCTCGGCATCGACGCTCGTGACGGCATGGTCGCGACCGAAGGCTGGCTGGACGTCTCGAAGACCTCGGCGATTGAACTCGCGAAGTCGTACACCGACCTCGATCTGGCGGCGGTCGTGTACACGAACATCGCCAACGACGGCATGATGCAGGGCGTGGATGAAGGAACGATCCGCGACATGATCGCACTGACGGAACTCGGCCTGCCAGTCATCGCGTCCGGCGGAGTGACGACGCTCACGGATGTGCAACGTCTGGCCGAGGTCAGCCGCGAGCATCCGAAACTCATCGGAGCGATCATCGGCCGAGCGATCTACGAAGGGACGATCCGCGTGGCGGACGCGCTCGCCGCATCCTGTCCGGCCGAACGTCGATAGCCGACGGCCGTTGTCTTTTCTGTAAGTCGAAACAACATGTCACAGCAATTCGCACGACGTGAGTTTCTCCAATGCCTCGCACTTACCGGAGCGATGTGTTGCGGCAGGCCGTTGTGGGGGGACGAACCGAAGGAGGCGCTCGCTCGTCTGTTTGGCAAACATGAGTGGGATGCCGAGGGACGGCTCACGTTGCTCGAACGGCCGGACCAGGAACTGGTGGCTGACGACCTGCGCGCGGTCGCGGAGTTGAAGACGTTGAAACAACTCAACCTCGCGTTTTGCAAACGGCTGAAGGATGACGGACTCAAACACCTCGGACGGCTGGATGAACTGCGTGAGCTGAATTTGGGAGGCTGCAAGCTGATCGGCGACCCCGGTCTGGAGCATCTTCAGCCGTTGAAAAGTTTGGAGCGGCTCAACCTGTCCGTCACACAGGTCGGCAACGAGGGCTTGAAAACTGTGGCGAGATTCAAAGGACTGAAGGGGCTGGATCTCGACAACACGGAAGTCACCGAGGATGGCCTGCCGTATCTCACACCATTGTCGGACTTGGATTATCTGCGGCTTGCGGACTTACCGATCACCGACCGGGGAGTCGTCCACTTGGTGAGTTTCAAGAAACTGAAGTTTCTGGTGATGAACGGCACCGAACTGTCGGATGCCGGCTTCCACGAACTGGCAAAGTTGGAGAGTCTCGAACGATTCTTTGTCAGCAACACGCGCGTCAGCCAAGAAGCCGTGCGACAGTTGAAACAGTCTCGACCGAAACTCCGAATCGTTGGGCCGTGATCAATATCTTTGAGTTCGATCCGAGTGAGCCACCATGATTTCAAAGCCATCTCGTCGTGATTTCCTCGCCTGGGCGGTCGCCAGCTCTAGCTTGGCATCGGCGTTCAGCCATCGAGCTTGGGGAGAAACGCCAGCAGAGATCCCAGCCACTGGAAAAACAGACGCACGTCTGCAACCGCTCGACGATTTGATGACCGGCTTCCTCGAAAAGCACAAGCTGCCCGGCGCGTCGTTGGCCGTCGGACGTGGCGGGCGAGTGTTGTACGCTCGTGGGTTCGGCTGGGCGGATGTTGAGAACAAGAGGCCGGTGCAGGCCGACAGTCTGTTCCGGTTGGCGAGCATCTCGAAGTCGATCACCGGTGTCGCGGTGATGCGAGCGGTCGAGCAAGGCTGCTTGTCGCTCGACGACAAGATCCTCCGCTGGATTCCGGAACTCGTTCCGTCGGAGATTCCGGACGCTCGCTGGCGAGACATCACGCTGCGGCACTTGCTGCAACACACCGGCGGCTGGGATCGCGACAAGAGTTTCGACGCGATGTTTCGGGCAGTCCCGTTTGCGAAGGAACTCGGCGTCGATCCCCCCGCGAAGCCAGAGCACGTCATTCGCGTGATGCTCACAAAGCCGCTCGACTTCACGCCAGGCGAGCGGTACGCGTACTCGAACTTCGGCTACTGCTTGTTGGGACGAGTCCTCGAACGGCTCGACGGTGTGAGCTACTTCGAGAGCGTGCGTCGCCGCGTCCTCTGCCCGCTCGGCTTGCAGCAGCTTTGCCTGGGACGAACGCTGAAGGAATTCGCTCATCCCGACGAGGTGACTTACTACGGCACGCCGGGAGCAACGGGACCGAGCGTGTTCGCTCCGAACGTCGGCCAACAAGTTCCGTGGCCGTATGGCGGTTGGCATTTGGAAGCGATGGACGCTCACGGCGGCTGGATTGGCAGCGCGTCAGATTTGGTCCGGCTGGCGATGTCGCTCGACCCGCAATCGTGCTGCCCATTCTTGACCGCCAACGGTTTGAAAACGATGTGGGCGCGGCCGAGCGGCGCGGCGGGCCACGAGGCGGATGGCAGACCAAAGGACGTGCATTACGGTCTCGGCTGGTTTGTGCGCACGTTGTCGTCGGGAGACAAGATCAACGTCTGGCACACCGGCTCGCTCGATGGCACTTCCACGCTCTTCGTCCGCCGATACGACGGCTTCTGCTGGGCCGTGCTGTTCAACAGTCGCAGCGGCTTCAATCCGGAGACGATGAAATTCGACGTGACGCCATCAAAGGCGATTGACGGCGTAATTCATCAAGCAGTCGATGCCGTGCGTGAGTGGCCGGGTCTGTAGCCCTGTCGCTCCGCGACAGGAACGCCGAACGCTTCATCGACTCCAATTCTTTGGAATGTGCTGTGAGCAAATCGGAGCGGTCGCTTCACTCGGCTTTCCTGTCGCGGAGCGACAGGGCTACGAGCTGCGCATCCAGCCTTGCAGGCAGCAGTTGCTCAGCGTTTTGAGCAGCGGCGGCGATGCCGGTGCGAATCGCGGTCGGCATGTCGTCGCCGCGTTGCAACGCCCACGCGAGTCCGGCCGTGAAGCAATCGCCGCAGCCGATCGGGTTCACAACCTGGACTTGTTGCGAGGGAAAGCGGAGGCGTGCTTCCCCTCGCGATGCGAAGACTTCGCCGCCGCCGTTCGTGACGACGACCCATTCGGCACCGCGAACATTGATTTCTGACATGGCCTGCCAGACGTCGTCCTCCGAAGCCAACTCACGGCGAACGGTGTGACCGAGTTCTTCGCGGTTGGGTTTGACGATCAACGGTCGATGCGGCAGTGCGGCCAGCAGTTCCTCGCCTCGAACGTCGAGGATCGCCGGTACTTGAACGCGACTCAACAGCGTCGAGTAAAACGCCTTCGGAGTGCCGTTGGGCAACGACCCGGTGAGAACTAAAAACTTCGCGTTCGACTGAGTGGCCTCGGCGGCGAACGCGGACTCGAACGCCTGCAACTCGGCTTCGCTTGCGGGGGACGAATTCTCAACGATCTCGGTCGTCTGCTCTGATTCGCGATCGAGTAGCGTCGTGCAGACTCGTTGCGGAGCCGACGAATCGATCCAACGCACATCGACGCCCATTTCGGCCATGTCGCGCCGAGTCGCCTCGCCCGCAGCACCGCTCCCGACCAACGACAACGTGCGGACGCTTGCTCCGAGTTGCGTCAGCGCAAGGCCGACGTTGAGCACTTTGCCGGACGCGCACCAATGCACTTCGCGGGCGCGATTGACCTCACCGACTCGCAGCCGGTCGAGGACGGCGATCTGTTGCCACGCGGGAGTCAGGCCAACGACGAGGATCATGATTGAGGGGCGAGGGTTGAGGGGCGAGGGGCGAGGGAAGCAAAAGTGTTGGCGACGTGATCGCAGACGAGTTGAAACGCTTCGAGTTCGTTCGGCCCGGCGGTCTTTTCGACGGGGCTGCGCAGGGCGGCGAGTTGTCGTTCGATTTCGTCTCGTGGCAGCAGGTGCAGTCGCGTGGCGAGGATCGCGGCTTCGAGGACCGCGTGCTTCGCGCGGTTGAAGCCTAAGAAATCTCGCAGACGGCCGACGTGGATGACTCGCGCGCGGATGTCGGTGCGTTCGTGTGTTGTGTCGAGCGATTCGATTTCAAATTCGTACCAACGGCAGGCGGAGCTGAGCACTCGGCCGGTGACTTTCTCGGCGGCGAATGTTTCCGGGGCCGAATCCAATTTTCCGATCGCGGCTTTCGCCAGTAGCAGCACGTCATCGACGACGTGGAAAATCCCGTGTGGCCGCTGCTGCAAGTTGCGGAAAGTCTGCGACGTTTGGAACGGCCGCAGATGCAGCCACGTCAGCGACTCATCGACGATTGGCCCCATCGGAGCGACGTTGAGTTCGCCGGCGGCGTTCAAACTGGTGACGATGCCTTCGAGAATCATGGTTGGATCGTAGCGCGAGTCGGCTGGGATTTCATCAGTTCCGAACGAGGAAGAAATTGGTCGTTGGTTATTGGTCGTTGATCATTGATCATTTT
>CAZILR010000365.1:826-5956 GCA_964539995.1 uncultured Planctomyces sp. | reverse complement strand
ACATCGACGAGTGCCGCAAGGCGATCATTCAGAACAGCACCGTGCCGATCGGGACTGTGCCGATTTACTCGATGATCATCGCGCGACGACTGGAAGATCTCGACGATGCCAGCATCCTGCAGATGCTGCGGCATCAGGCGAAGCAAGGGGTCGATTACTTCACGATCCACGCGGGTGTCCTGATGGAGCACCTGCAATTCGTGAAGGACCGTCTGATCGGCATTGTCAGCCGAGGCGGCTCGCTGCTGGCGAAGTGGATGATCCACAACAAGAAGCAGAACCCGATGTACGTTCTGTGGGAACAAATCTGCGACATCATGCGCGAGTACGACGTCAGCTTCTCGATCGGCGACGGCTTGCGACCGGGCGGGCTGGCCGACGCGACCGATCAAGCTCAACTGGCCGAACTCTGCACTCTCGGCGAACTGACCGAACGAGCGTGGCGGAAGGGTGTGCAAGTCATGATCGAAGGGCCAGGGCATGTGCCGTTCGATCAGATTGAGTTCAACATGAAGCTGCAGCGGACGCTGTGCCACGGTGCTCCGTTTTATGTGCTCGGCCCTCTGGTGACGGACATCTTCCCCGGCTACGACCACATCACCAGTTGCATCGGAGCGACCGCCGCCGGCTATCACGGCGCGAGCATGTTGTGCTACGTCACGCCGAAGGAGCATCTCGGCCTGCCGAAGAAGGACGACGTGAAGCAAGGCTGCATCGCCTACAAGATCGCCGCTCACGCCGCCGACGTCGCGCTGGGCATCCCCGGCACTCGCGACCGCGACGACGAACTGACCAAAGCCCGCGCGGCTCTCAACTGGGACAAGCATTTCGAGTTGAGCTTCGACCCGGAGTTCGCTCGCGCGTTGCACGACGAAGACCTCGACGTGGACACCGACTTCTGCGCCATGTGCGGCCACGACTGGTGCAGCGTCCGCATTTCGAAAGAGATCGTCGAATTCGCCAGCGGCAAGACCGAAGAGTTCGCCTGGGAAAAAGCCAAGAAGACCGCCGCCCTCTCCGCCGAGCAACTCGCCGTGCTCGAAAAGCGCGGCGTGCTCAGCCCGGACGAAATCCACAAGCTCGCCAATAAGACCAAGCAAGCCGTCGGAGCCGAAGAGACCAAAGCCAGTTGCCACAGCGACTATGTGGACGACGAAACGGCTCGACAAATCCAAGACGAACGTGTTCAACTGGTCGAACTGACGGCGAGCTAAGACACCAATACAGGCGAGCCGGAGGGCGTCAGCCCCCGGACAGCGGAGAACCACGAATGAGTACTGCGGTTGCCAACGGCATCACCTTGGAAGAGTTCCTCGCGCTACCCGATGACGGTGTCTATCGGGAAGTTCGACGAGGCCAACTGCGCGAATACCGAGGTGAAGACGTGACACGACGAAACAAGCACCATGCGAAGATCGAAGCCCGCCTCGCCAAGCTGCTCGGAAACTGGCTGGACCAGCAGCCGCCAAAGACTGGCGAAGTTCATTCCGGAGAAGTCGGCTGCATCCTCCAGCGCGACCCGCTCATCACGGTAGGCATTGACGTCGCTTATTTCGATTACGACGTTGCTAACGACGATTCCCGCGGAACCTCGTTCATTGATGGCCCGCCGATCCTGGCCGTCGAAATCCTCTCGCCATCCGACACGATCGAAGACGTCACAGAGAAGGTCGAAGACTACTTGGCCGCAGGCGTCGCATTGGTTTGGATCGTCAGCCCGAAATTCCGCACTGTCGAAGTCCACCGTCCCGATGCCGATCCGCAGCTCTTCAATGTCCAACAGACATTGACCGCCGATCCTGCGCTTCCCGGTTTTAGCACGCCAGTGCGCGCGATTTTCGAGTGATCCGATGCCGTGTCGAACCACCTGCTCATCCTCGATATCGACGAGACACTGGTTTACTCGGCGGAATCACGGCTGAGTCGCGCTGAAGATTTTCGCGTTGGTCCATTTTGGGTTTACAAACGGCCGCACGTTGACGAGTTTCTGCGGATCGTCGCCGATTGGTTTGACCTCGCGGTTTGGACATCTTCGGGGTCGGGGTATGCGGCGGCGACGATCACTCGACTCATCGGAGGTTGCGACAAGCTCCAGTTCCTTTGGTCAGCGGAGCGATGCACGCCAACTCTTGATCCAGAGACTCGCGAGGAGATCCGCATCAAAGATTTCAAGAAACTCAAACGCGCCGGCTATTCGCTCGGTCGCGTCTTAGTCATTGATGACAGCCCGGAAAAGCACTCGCGAAATTACGGCAACTTGATTCGCATCAGACCGTACGAAGGGGCGGACAGCGATTCTGAACTGCGTGACTTGCTGCCGTTCCTAGATTGGATCAGAACCTGCGATGACGTCCGAAAAATCGAGAAGAGAACTTGGCGCTCATTCAGACCGCAGTAGCTCCTTGGAGAGAAACATCATGGGCCGTTCGTTGGGATTTGCTTTGGTCATCCTCTTTTCGGCATCGACGCCGATATCGGCCGCCGACACTTTGCCAGAACAAACTGCGTCAGCCTTGAAACGTGCGGTTGAGTTTTATCACGGCAAGGTCGCTGTGCGTGGCGGGTACGTCTATCGGTACTCGGACGACCTGACGAAGCGAGAAGGGGAAGGGAAAGTCGAAACGGAGAAAGTGTGGGTGCAGCCGCCGGGGACTCCGGCGGTGGGGATGGCGTATCTCGAAGCGTATGAGTTGCTGGGAGAGGAATACTTGTTGAAGGCGGCTCGCGATGCGGCGGAGTGTTTGATTCAGGGGCAGCTTCGGACCGGCGGGTGGCGCGAGTCGGTTGAGTTTGATCCGAAAGAGCGGCGGAAGTTTGCCTATCGAGTCGAGAAGGAACGCGAGCGGCAGAACAACCACACGACGTTTGATGACGACAAAACGCAGTCGGCTATGCGGCTGCTGATGCGGGTCGATCAGGCGTTGAAGTTCAAAGATGAGAAGCTGCACGAGGCGAGCTTGTTTGCGCTCGACAGCGTCGTGAAGGCTCAGTTCCCGAACGGCGGTTGGGGGCAAGGCTACGACGAGTTCCCGGACCCGGCAAAGTATCCGGTCAAACCGGCCAGCTATCCGGAGTCGTGGTCGCGGACGTATCCCGGCGGGAAGTATTGGTACTTCTACACGCTCAACGATAACGCGATGGCAGACACGATGGACGCGCTGCTGATGGCCAGCAAGATCTATCGCGAGCCGAAGTATCTCGATGCTGCGATCATAGGAGGCGAGTTCCTGATCCTCGCGCAGATGCCCGAACCGCAGCCAGCGTGGGCTCAGCAGTACGACTTCGACATGCACCCATGCTGGGCTCGCAAGTTCGAGCCAGCCTCAATCACTGGTGGTGAATCGCAAGGCGCGATCCGCATTCTACTGCGACTGTTCGTCGAGACCGGCGACAAGAAATTCCTCGCCCCGATTCCGAAGGCGTTGGATTACCTCGAACGCTCGCGGTTGAAGAACGGGCAGATGGCTCGGTTCTATGAACTGAAAACGAACAAGCCGCTGTACTTCACGAAGACCTACGAGCTGACCTACGACGACAGCGACATGCCGACGCACTACGGCTTCAAACTCGACGGCAAGCTGGATCAACTCCGCCGTGAGTACGACAGTTCGGCGAAACTGACCGAGAAAGAACTCGCGGCTCGGCGCGAGGCGAAAGTGTCAAAACCGAAGTCGTCGCCCGCGATGGAGGCTCAAGTGAAAAAGCTCATCGAGGCGCTAGACAATCGCGGTGCGTGGGTCGAGGACGGCCAACTCAAGTATCACGGCAAGGGCGATCCCACGCGGCACGTCATCGACAGCCAGACGTTCATCAAAAACATCGGAACGCTGAGCCGGTATCTCGCGGCGGTGCGTGCTTCGTAGTTTCCCGTAGTTCGGAAGCCCACGTCCGAACCACCACAAGACCGGACGTGGGCGTCCGGTCTACCTTTGCCTCGGTCGCTCATGTCTTTTGACTTCTCCAACCAACGAGTCCTCGTCAGCGGCGGAACGAGCGGAATCGGACTCGCGATCGCTCAGGCGTTTGCTGAAGCTGGCGCAAGCGTCACGGCGACAGGACTGACTGACACGGAGCTTGCTGAAGCCGCGACGAGAGAGGCTCGCATTCGTTTTTGTCGGCTCGATGTGCGTAACTCCGACGCCGTGAAACAACTCGTGGCGGAATTCGATCGGCTGGATGTCCTCGTCAACTGCGCGGGACTTTTGCGGCGCGGCGGGGCTGAGTTTGACGAAGCGACGTTTCTCGAAGTGCTCGACGCGAACCTGTCAGGGACGATGCGGCTCTGCGTAGCGTGTCGGCCACTGTTAGCGAAGTCGCGTGGGTGCATCGTCAACACGGCGTCGATGCTCAGCTTCTTCGGTAGCGGGTTTGTGCCGGCGTATTCGGCGAGCAAAGGAGGCGTCGCACAGTTGACGAAGTCGCTGGCGATCGCGTGGGCGGCGGACGGCATTCGCGTCAACGCAGTCGCGCCGGGTTGGATCGAGACGCCGATGACTCAGCCGTTGGTCGACGACTCGGCGCGCAGCCAACCGATCCTCGACCGCACTCCGCTGCGCCGCTGGGGGCGGCCAGAGGAGATCGCGGGACCGGTGTTGTTTCTGTGTTCGCCGGCAGCGGCATTCATGCCGGGCGTCGTGATGCCGGTGGACGGCGGGTACTCGATCGCGTGAGATGTAGGGTGGGACAAGCTCGCCGCGAGCGCCGGCCCACCAGTCCATCGCATGGAATGGTGGGCCGGCGCTGCGCTGGTCCCACCCTACGAAATTGCTCGGCTCACACCACGGCGACTTTCAGGCAGTGGATCGTGGGCAACGAATCGAAGATGCACTCCCATTCCTCGCCTCCGTCGCGGCCGATCCAGAGTTGGCCGGTGGTCGTGCCGAAATACAGGGCCGGCGACTTGAGGTCGTCCATGTCCATGCCATCGCGTTGGACCGTGAAGTAGCTCGATTTCTTCGGCAGCCCTTTGGCGAGTTTCTTCCACGAATCGCCGCCGTTCTCGCTGCGCCAAATCGCGGGGACTCCGCCGGGACAGGTGCGTGTCATCGGTTCCAGCGGCATGACGTAGACCACATCGGGATTGTGTGGATGGACGACGATCGGGAAACCGAAGTCGGAGGGGAGTCCCTT
>CAZILR010000365.1:0-816 GCA_964539995.1 uncultured Planctomyces sp. | reverse complement strand
GACGTCGTCGACGTAGAAGGTGACCGTGGGCTCGCTCGTGGCCTTCGCGATCGAGCGCCATGTCTTGCCGTGATCGTCGCTGCGCAGCACTCCGATATCTGGCCGTTTTCCACCGGGGCCGTCCCACTCGGCCCAGCCGCCGTGGTTCTGCATGTAGAGCCGGCCGGGGGCGTCCTTGTGGCCGGCGATCTTGTGAACGCACTGGCCGAACTCCGGATACGGGTCTGGCGAGAAGCCCGCGCCGACTCCGTTGTTGGCGGCCGTGAACGTGTTGCCGCCGTCTTCGCTCATGTAGTGCCCGCCGGTCGAGATGCCCAGATGCACTCGATTGCCGTTACGGTAAATCGTGTGCATGCAGAGGCCGCCGTTGCCCGGCTGCCACTTGCGAGCGTGATCGTGATTGCTGATGCCGTTAACCAACTCCCACGAATCGCCGCCGTCGCCGCTGCGGAAGAGCGATGCCGGTTCGACGCCGCACCAGAGTTCCTTCTTGTTGATGCCCGGCTCGATCGACCAGATGTTGGCGACCGCTCGGCCATCCTCCTTCGGGAAGGCGGGGGCCGACTTCGTCTCTTTGAACTTCTTGCCGAGGTCGCTGGAGACGTAAATCTTCATGCCGAACCAGGGGCTGCAGCTCGAACCATACAGCTTCGGCGTGCCGCGCGTGTCGATCAGCGACGAGTACACGGGGATGCCCGGCCCGCACGGACCTCGCAGGGAAAAACTCTTTCGAGTCTTCGAGGACTCGGCGACGAACAGCCCCTTTTTCGTTCCGATGGTGAGGATCACTCGTTCTGGCATTATGAAGTCCTTTTT
>CAZILR010000364.1:0-5961 GCA_964539995.1 uncultured Planctomyces sp. | reverse complement strand
CAGGCGTGCGCGAATGCCGCCCCAACGCGCGTGCCTGCGGCTTGCGGTTAAACGAAACTAGGACACGACCGAACATTCGATCGCGGGACCGCGCCAAAAAACTTCTGACTTTGATGTCGGGATCGGCGCGCCGAGAGGCATTTAGTGACAACGTGACCGGCCGCGAATGTCTGTTTCCCGTCGCGATGTTATTCGCACGCGAGAATTCAGACGGCCGGCTCGTTCGAGAAATGCCTTCATGCACGATCACACAGCCACGACTGAGCGATCACGACGCGAATTTCTGTCCCTGGGGGCCGCAGGAGCGACGTCGCTAATGCTGTCAGCCGGGCGGCACACTCGTCTGTCCGCCGCAGAGACGCCGACCGAGTTGTTTCGTGCGACGGCTCGTCAACTCGCGGACTTGATCCGTCAGAAGAAAGCCTCGTCGCTCGAAGCGGTCAACGCTTGCTTGGAGCGAATCGCGCAGGTCAACCCGAAGCTCAACGCGGTGGTCGCGCTCGTCGCGGAGGATGCTCGTGCGCACGCCAAAGCCGCCGATCAGAAATTGGCGCGCGGCGAAACCGTTGGCCCGCTACATGGCGTACCGATGACGATCAAGGACTCGCTCGACACGGCCGGAGTGGTCACGGCGGCGGGGACTCGCGGACGAAAGAATTTCGTCCCGAAAGAAGACGCGACCGTCGTCAAGCGGCTCAAGGCGGCCGGCGCGATCCTGTTGGGGAAGACCAACACGCCGGAATTGACTTGGGCGTTTGAGACCAACAATCCCGTGTATGGTGTCACCAACAATCCGTGGGATGTGAAGCTGTCTCCTGGCGGTTCCAGCGGTGGAGCGGCCGCGATCGTGGCGGCGGAAGGTGTGCCGTTTGACATCGGCAGCGACACCGGCGGGAGCATTCGCGTGCCGTCGCACTTTTGCGGCGTTGTGGGGATCAAACCCACGTCGGGGCGAGTGCCGCGAACGGGGCACGTCATCTCGGCGGAAGGACACTTGCAGGCATTCACTCAGCTTGGCCCGATCGCCCGCTCGGTCGAGGACTTGTCGTACATCCTGCCAATTCTGTGCGGTCCCGATGGGCGTGATGCCTCGATCGTGCCGATGCCGCTGGGGGATCCGAGCCGAGTGGCGATCAAAGGACTTCGCATCGCGATGCACACCGACAACGGTGCTCGCGCTCCACATGCCGAAGTGGCGAAAGTGGTCGTTGACGCCGCGAAAGTTCTCGAAAGCGCTGGAGCACAGGTCGAGTCCAAGCGACCGGCGGCTTTGGACGACGTGCTCCAGATGGACGACGACCTGTACCGCGCGGATGGGGCCGCGTCGCTGCGTCGGCTACTGGCTCAATCGGGGACCACGGAACCTGGTCCGGATGTGGTTGCCGCGCTCGATCGCAAGGCGATGACGAGCGGCGACATGTCGGCGGCGCTGGAACGGTGGGATGCGTGGCGCGGGCGGATGTTGGAATTCCTCGCGGACTTCGACGCGATCGTCTGTCCGCCTTGCGCGTTCGCCGAACTACCTCATGGAGCTTCAACGCCTACCGAGGCCAACGCGAGTTTCAGTTACACGTTTGCCTACAACATGACGGGCTGGCCGGCCGCCGTCGTGCGTGCCGGCACATCGTCCAAGGGGTTGCCGATCGGCGTTCAAATTGTTGGTCGGCCTTGGCGAGAAGATGTCGTGCTCGCGCTCGCACGGCAGATCGAACAGAGTTGCGGTGGCTTTCAATCGCCCCCGATTTAGCGACGGTTTCAGCACCGTAGCCACGTTCGCCAGAACGTGGGCGATCCTCCCAAAAGCCCACGTTCTGGCGAACGTGGCGACTCATTGGCACTTCTAAAAGGAAACAGCATGACGTTCCATCGACACCTTGGTTTGTGTTTGGCCATTCTTGCCGGCTTCGTGTTCACGCCCGCCTTGTCGGCTCAGCACGAGCACGGCCATGCTGGCTCGATGCCGGTCGGATATCACGAATTTCGGTTTTTCGGTGGCGATGGAAAGTTCTATCTGTCGCACTTCCCGATGTTTTCCAGCATCCACGCCTTTCAGTACATCGTCGAAGTCGAACTCGATGCGGAATCGAAGCCCGCCTGGCTGCGCGAGGAAAAGGACGACTTCAAACGCGAACGGCGATATCAGTTGAGTCCGTATCACAAGGGGCACGTCTCGGCCGACCGCACTGAAGATGAAGCGGACTGGGTGCTGCCGGACACGCTGAAGGTCGGCAAGAGTTTCACGGGAGACATCTTCTACATGGGCGGCAAGGATCGCCGCGTCGTCTGTCGAGATGCGACCGTGACCGTCAAGAATGTTGTCTGGAAACAGGAATTGAATCCGAAGTTTCCACGGCCGACGGCGCTGACCTATGTGTTGTTCGGAACTCCCAAGGCAGCGTTTCTGGCGCACCAGATCAGCGCGCCTCCCAAGCCCGGCAAGAAAGAGACGGACTTCGATCAAGTGCTGTCCATTGAGATCGTCTCTGCATCCAAATCGCTGTCACCCGTCAGCGCGGGGAAGCCATTGATCGTCCGCGGGACCGACAACCTCGACAAGCACAGGCTGCAACCGGGGCAGCGAGTCACGCTGAGTCAGCTCGCCAACGAACAGGACACCATCGAGGTGGTCGTCAAAGACCAGCTTCAACTGATGCAGTTGCCCACGCAGCGCTAATCGCTGCGCCGACAATGTCGTCACGCTCGCCAGAGCGTGTTGGATTTCTTGTTTAACCCCAACGCCATCGGCGTGGGCGAGACGAGGAACAACGCCCTACGTTCGCGCACACGCCGATGGCGTGGCGGTTATTGGGGCACAGGTTGTTTTTTCACTTTCGATCGAGGCGCACTCGTAGCAACGGCCTTTCTTGGCCGTTGAATCGACGACGGCCAAGAAAGGCCGTCGCTACTGACGCAAAGATCAACCTGTGCAGCAATAAACGAATTTTCAAAAGCCAAAGCGAGCGTGGCTACGGAGCGAGAGAACCGTCACTTTCAACAAGGGGATTGGACCATGAGAGAGCAGACCGAAATCGTCCGAACGTCGCGTCGCGAGTTCGTGAAGTTGAGCGCCTTCGGAGTGGCCGCGCTGGTCGCGGGTGGCTCGGCGTTGGGTGCTCCGTCGCTCTCGTTGGTCGCGGGCGTGGCCGCTGTGTGTCGGCGGCTGGCTCCGCTGGGTTGGCGGGATTTGCTGTTGGATGCTTCTGGCGGGCAGCTCGACTTGCTGGCTAAGGACTTGGAGCACGAACTGCTGAAGCCGCTGGTGAAGATTGATCGGACGTGTGCCGGCTTCGGCGATTTCGCGATGCACGGAAGCCGAGCCATCGAGCCGGGGCAGCCGGATCAAAGCCTGCTGTATCACGCGCTCGCGGCTCCCACGGTCGTCGCCACGCGCGACGGCGCGGAGCTGCGCGGGTTTCCCACGCTGGCCGAGATCGAGACGATCGAGAATTTCGTTTACGCGTCGCGCAAGGCCACTCTGGACGACATCAAGGCTCACGCCGGCACGGCGGACTTGGCGGTGGTTGTGTTCGCGGTGCATTACCGCAACGCGCCGATGTCTGCGAACGGACGGCACGCGCAGTTGTGTTTCGCTCGGACAGGGATCGCTCACTTGGGAACGATCGAGCCGTTCTACGATCCGAAGCTCCGTTCGTTCGCCAACGTCGATGCGGCGCGCCCGTACGACTTTCGCGTGACGCCTCGACGCTTCGCGGCGTACCTGGCGAAGCGTGTGACCGGCTTCGATGGAAAGTTCGCTTTGCAGGATCCGCAAGAGGGAGACATCGCGCGCGACTTCTGGGTTCCGGTTCACAAGCTGTTCAGCGGCCCGGAGTGCCTCGCGAACCTGGACCTGGAAGTTCAGTTGAGCAGCGGCATGAGGAATGACGAGATCGCGAGCTTTCATCGGATCGTGCAAGGCCAAGGTCTGACGACCTCGTGGACCGGCAACGACCTCGAGCAGTTCCCATTCGTCATCAAAGACGAAAAGATCGCCTCGCTGTCGAAGCGCGAGGACAGCGGCGACGGCTTGATGGTGCCGAAGCCCGCCCCGTTGATTCAGAAGGCCGAGTACAAAGGGGAGCCGCTGACGTTTCCGGTGCATAACGCGCTCTCGCGGTACGCCAAGAACATTCAGATTTCGTCGCTGTTCGTGATGCCTGCGGCGGCCGCGCCGGTCGAGCCGGGGTACTACCTGGATGCGGATCAGGATTCGCCGCGCACGGCTCCCGAATACATCAACATCCGGCATCGAGTTCGCGACGGCAAAGTCGAGAGTCTCAATGCGCGGCCGGACCTGATGGAAGTGATTCGCAAAGGGGGCTACGACGCGCTGCACTACACGGACTCCAGCGGCGACGGTTGGATCGCGGCCAACTGCCGGCAATTGCAGGATCATGGTGTGACGACGAACCACGCCGCTTTCTGCTTGGTGGGACTGCCGGACTTCCTGCCGAAGATCAACCAGCGCGATCTCATGAGCTGGTGGCAGAACGAAGTTCCCAAGCCGCTGCGACCGACGCTCTGGACGGTCCCTCCGTTGGCTCTGTCTCATGCGCGAATCGCGGCGAACGTCGAGCTGCCGATCGGCTTCAGCCTCAAAGACAAGACCGTGACGGCGATCGTTTCGCAGCTCTCGGCTCCGGGGCATGATCAGGCGATGCTGCCGAAACAGGAACCGAATGGACCGCTGAACTTTGAAAAGGTCGGACTGCCCGATGGGTCTCCCGGTCTGTTCGATCCGGGTTGGGATGTCAGCATCGGCGTCCGTTCGACGAACGGCGGCAAGGACGTCCATAAATATCTGGTCGGTCATGGCCTCGGCTCGCCGTTCATTGAGGATGCCAAACTCTGTGCCGCTCTCGGTGCGTATTGGCCGGCGCTCGCGCCCGATGCGACTCGGCAATACCAGCCGGAGAAATGGCTGGACGGCATTCCGTACCCTTGGCCGTCTATCGTGCCGCTGACCGACGAGGAGTTGGGCATGGTCCCGGCGGCCAACGGCAAGCGCATGTCCTGGGACGGAGTCGTTGGTCCGCAACGTCGCACGGAAGGGGATCACGACATCGTCGCGTATCAGGACATGGAGCACGTCGATTACATCGACATTCTGGGGACGATGACGGCGGTGCTCACGGCGAAGACGGAACCGGCGGAATACAAGTCGCGGATTCTGGCGATGGCGGCCGTCTATTGGAGCTTGGGTATTCAAGAAGGAAACCCGCTGCGACCGGACAACTACCGCGTGCTGATGCGAGCGAAATCGGACTGGGCCGTGCTCTCGTTCAAGGCCATCGCCGCTGACAACGCGGAACTTCGCGCCGCCGCGTCGGCCGCGAAGCACACGTTCGCCGGCTCGTTCGTGTACCGCTTCGAGATCTATCGCTGGGGCGATCAACGCGAAGACCCCGTCGATCCCAAAATCACGCTGGTCGAAATCCTCGAAGAGGTCACGGCATTCTCGGACGGCCAGCGCGTCATCAAGAAGGTGGACGGCTCATGGGTGCTGGACGCTTCGATTCCGACGTAGTCATCATCGGCGGCGGACCCGGCGGCAGCGCGACAGCCATCACCTGCGCGTCGCTGGGTCTGCGCGTGCGACTGCTCGAACGACACTCGTTACCCGCCGAGCGTCCCGGCGAAACTCTGCATCCCGGCGTCGAGCCGGTGCTGGCGCAGTTGGGCGTCGCCGATCGGCTCGCCTCGGTCGTCGGTTCGAGACACGAAGGCGTCCGCATCTGCTGGGGAGAAACGTCACGCTTCGAGCCGTATGGCCGCGACGACTCCGGACCGTGGCGCGGTTACCAAGTCTGGCGTCCCGACTTCGACGCGCTGTTGCTGAACCGCGCTCGCGAGTTGGGCGTGCAAGTTTTTCAACCGTGCTCGGCCATCGAAGTGTTGCAGACTCACGGAGTCGTCGCCGGAGTGCAGACAACCGCCGGCCCGATGACGGCTCCGATCGTT
>CAZILR010000363.1:0-5977 GCA_964539995.1 uncultured Planctomyces sp. | reverse complement strand
TCACTCGCGTCCTGTTCGCGGGCCGTTTGCAATTCTCGCTCGGCGGCATCGACCTCCTCTTTCGCCAGAAGCAATTCTGCCAGACGTGAATGAGCGACCGCCCACCGGTCGCGTAGCGCGAGCGCCCGGCGGAATTCCGCGATCGCGCGATCGCGCTGGCTGACGGACAAGTTCAGCCCCAGCAAGTAGGGCCAGCGCGAGTCTTGAGAATCCCAGCGTTCCGCTTGTTCGAGACAAACATTGGCCTCGTGCTCGAACTGATGAGCCATCAGCCACATGCCCAGTTCGCCCCAAGCGGCGGCCGAGCGGGGCTTTTGTTCCACCTTGGCCCGCGCCGCGGAAACGGCGGCTGTGAGTTCTCGTGAGGCTTGCGACAAATCGATTGTGGGAATCGAAACACTGGCCTCGAAGGCAGAATATCGAGATGCCCACCATCCGAAGCCGCACGACGCCAGCAGTAGCCCCAACCAACACCAGCGGCGCGCCATGAGCGTGCCGGCGGCTCGCGGAACCAAGGGTGATTGGTGGGAGTGACTCATGGTGATTCGCCTCGGCCCTGCTCCAACACCACGAGTCGGTCAACGTCGCCACCCGCGAAGCGTTCCTCGCGGCCATCCGGCCAGACGACGTGAATGGCATCCAGGCTCGTCGCCGACCCCAATCCGAAATGCAGACGCGGATCGTGAGAGGATAAGTAGCTAGTTCCCGGAGCCACGACCGACACCCACCTTCGTTTTCCGCACACGACCGTCACGCGAGCCCCCAAGGCATCACGTCCGCCGCAACTCGGCAACACCGCACGAATCGACAACCAGTGACCGAGTTGCGATCCCGTGTTGTGCAACAGCCGCGTTCGTCCGTTGACGGACGTGACCAGCAAATCCACGTCACCGTCGTTATCGACGTCACCCGTGACCAACGCTCGCGCCGCACCGTGCATTCCCAGAAACGCATCCGTGCTGGCCGAGTAGGGAGCGAACACACCGTCTCCGCGATTCATCAGCAGATCGTTGGTTTCAAAATACGCCTGCCAAAACTCGGATGATCCCGGCTTGAGTCCCGTGGTCGGTCGTTTGGGATCACGCCGTACGCGACCGTTGGCCACCAGCAAGTCCAAGTCTCCATCGTGATCGACATCGACCAGAGCCGTGCCGAATCCGGTGCGAGGAAAGCTGACCTCGCTGATCCGAGCCGAGGCCGATGATTCCTCGAATCCTCCTTCGGGCAGTGCGAGATACAACGCATTGTTTTCGCCGTCGAGATTGGTCACCAGCAAATCCAACCGCTGATCGGCGTTCACGTCACCCAACGCGATCCCCATACTCCCCTGCCCTTTTCCTAAACGGTCGTAGGCCACTCCGGACAACACGCCTTCCTCACGAAAGGTTCCATCACGCTGGTTGATCCACAAGAAATTCGCGTGTCCGTCGTTCGCGACAAAAAAATCAGGCCAGTGGTCCGCATTCAGATCGGTGCAGACGACTCCCAGCCCAGCACCGGTTTTAAGAGCGATCCCGGATTCGAGGCTGACGTCTTCGAACCGAATGTCCGCAGGCTCTAGCATCCGACCATCCGTTGAACTGCGGTCACGGCCAGCCACGTTTCGGAACAGCTTGTCGGCCGTCCGAGGAAACATCGCTGGATTGCAAAAGTCTTGTTGCCCGTTGTGAATCAAGCAGGCTTGGGCCGGGTCGTTATCCACATAGTTCGTCACAAAGATGTCCAACCAGCCGTCTCGATCGTAGTCGCCAAACGCGACCGAGGTTCCCCATCTCAGATTCGCAATCCCCGCCGACACGGTCACATCGACAAATCCACCGCGACGATCGTTCACGAACAGATGATCGGCTCCGTAACAGCTCACATACAGATCGGGATAACCATCGTTGGTCACATCTCCGGCGGCGATGCCCGTTGCGAACTCAGGACACACCAGTCCCGAACCGTCGGTTACGTCCTTGAACCGGCCAGCCTCATCTTGCCGGTAGAGATGGCAATTCGTCGTTGATGACTTCTCGCTCGCCTGCCCGTCGAGCAACACAATGTCCAAGTCACGGTCCAAGTCGAAATCCACGAAGGCCGCCCCGGAGCCCATGATCGCCGGAAAGAAATACCGATCAGCCCCCGTAGCCTGTTGCACAAGCGTCAGTTGTGCTGAGTCCGAGACATCAACAAACCAGCCGGCTTGATGTTTCAACTCCGTAGGTGATTGGTCGGAGATTTTTGGTGCAACCTTCTCACAACCCAGGCTCAACAAGATCACCAACAGCAGCGTCCCCAGTCGCACGCACGACAAATTCAGTAGCCACCTCGACTGCCGGTGAATTTCAAGTCGCTGCGTCATCAGATTCATGTGCGATCCATACCTCGTCACGTCGTCGTTGGCTCACTTCTCGAACTTGATCCACGAAATCTGTGTGACCAATTGGTTGAGCGACGCGAACGACAGATGCGCGTTGGTTGCGAAGCGCGGAGTGTTGTTGGCCGGGAACGTCGCCAGCGAAGCATCGCCGACCAGGAACACGTTGAAGTCCTTCGAGAGATTCTCGTATCCGGCGGTCGTCTTGCAGTAGCACATGTCGGTCGCGTAGCCGGTCAGCAGCACATGGCGAATGCCGTTGGCTTTCAGGAATTTCTTGAGCGGTTCGTAGCCTTCGGAGTCGTAGATCACGACGTCATTCGGATCGACGTCGATGTCCTTCGTGACCGGGATTGGCTGCTCCCAGAAGCCAGCGTTGTTGTACTTCGCACTCGCGTCGAGTCCGGGAAATTGGCGGAAGTAGTCTCGGACCGGGTTGTCCGCCGACAACGAAATCGTTTCAACAAGCGGCTGGCCTTTATATTCAAAGCTCTTCAGCTTGGCGGTGAGTTCCTTCGCCCCCTGTTGGCGATCGGTGTCGCTCGGTTTGGTACGAATCGAGCGATAAACCTTCTTGCGGATCGGGTCTTCGCCACCGGGCAGGCTGAACATCACGAGCGGAACTTTCGGTCGTGCCGCCTTTAGGAACGGATTGATAACTTCGTGCGTATGCCGCGCGGCGAGATGATTTTTGTCCGGCGTACAAAAATCGCAAACTCCGGCCGGCTCGGGGGTCGTCCAACCTTGTCCGTCGTCGATGCCCCACGGATGGACCATGATGACGGCGGTGGCTTTGGCTTGCAGACGGTTGGGCATCTCAACGATCCCGCGCGCGTTGTACGAGAACCGCCACGCCCGGACAGAAAGATCGGCATCGGGTTCGTTGACGAGGATCGGAGCCTCGTAGCGGCGCAGTTCGCGAACCGGTTCGACGAACTCCGGATGATCGGCAAGCAACGGCTCCGGGTTGTCGAGCGGTTTCAAGACGTTGCGATAGGTTCGCGATGGCTCGTCGCCAAATGCGGGCGAGATCGCGAGCGTTGAGAGCAGGAGAGCGACAACGAATTTCATGACAGGCTCCTCAACGGCGGGGACAAAAAAAGCGGGGGGACAGGCCCCCCGCTTGGATGATGTCATCGGAACAGCGGAGGCTCGATTAGACGTCCTTCTCGGCCGGGACGACGTACGGCTTGCGATACTCACGCGTGAGCATCGGATTGGCGGCGTCGGCGTGCGAGCCGGTGAAGATTTCCTTTTTACCGTCGAGCGTCAGGTCGAGGCCGAAGTACGCCTTCGTGCTGGCGACATCGACTTTGTTCTCGGTGAGATGCTCGGCGAAGCGGTCGAATGTTCCGAGAGCTTCGACGTCGTTGGCCAGCCGCTCCTTGATCGCGGCGACGGGCATCTGCTCACCCAGGCGGTACGAGATGTTGCCGAGGTGACACAACGCGCTCGACAGATGACCTTCGAGTATGTCGGCGTGCAGATCTTCGTGCTTGCGGCTGCGGCAAGCGGCTAGGAAGTTACCGAAGTGATCGCCACCTCCTTTGAACTCCTTGACGAGCTTGCCGTCCTTGTCGAAGACGATGCCCGACGAATAGCTCGGCATGATCACATAGCCTTCCGTGCCGTAGAAAATGACGCCGACACCGGCTCCCTTGTTGGCCTCCGTTTCGAGAATCTTGGCTCCCTTGTAGTTGGGAGTCGGCAAGCCGCGCGTTTCAAAAACCAACCGCTTGTCGCCGAACTTGTGAATGCAGACTTGCGAGTTGGCGGTCTCGCCGGCGTCCTCGTATCCGAGTCGGCCACCGTAACTAAGTACGCCTTCGCCGAGATCAGCGACCTGTAATCCCCAGCGGGCGATGTCCATTTGATGGATCCCCTGATTGCCGAGGTCGCCGTTGCCGTAGTCCCACTGCCAATGCCAGTCGTAGTGGAACTTCGGCCGAGTCACCGGCTTCAGCGGAGCCGGGCCGGACCAGATATCGTAATCGACGGTCTTCGGCGGCTCGTAAGTTCCTCGCGGGCCGATCGAGCCGCGACGTTTGTAGCACAGGCCGCGAGCCAGCTTGACCTCGCCGATGCCGCCCGCGTGGATGAACGCGATCGCGTCGCGCATCCCTTGCTCGGATCGGCTCTGCGTTCCGGTTTGACAAATCTTCTTGTGCTTGCGAGCGACCTGCACGCAGCGGCGGCCTTCGCTGACGTTGTGGCTGACCGGCTTCTCGACGTAGACGTCCTTGCCCGCTTGCATCGACCAGATCGCGGCCAGCGAGTGCCAGTGATTTGGCGTCGCGATGCTCACCGCGTCGATCGACTTGTCTTCGAGACACTTGCGAATGTCGGTGAAGAACGCCGGCCGCTTGCCGAGTTCTTTTTCGAGTGCGTCGCAGTTGCGTTGTCCGACCGCCTCATCGACGTCGATGATCGCGGCGATTTCGGCTCCCTTACGCTTCTTCAATTCGGAGATGTGGGAACCGCCGCGACCGTTCACGCCAGTGATCGCCACGCGAATCGTGTTGCTCGGACTGCTGGACTCCTGAGCGTGCGCGACCGGCTCAATCGCGTGGCGAGCGGCCAGGGCGGCTGCGGTCGCGAACATCGACCGTTCCAGCATTTCGCGGCGGGAGAGTTTCTGGTGGGACATGGCGAGGCTCCTCAAAAGCGGGTGGAAAGTCCGTGGGTTCGGCATCTGCACGGGCCGAGTCTATTGCTCCGTTTCTCCGACCTTCAAGCGTCGGAGCGTGCTCTTCTACTTCCCCGACACGTCTGCAAGGGTGAATGTTTCACGGGGTGACGGTCGTCGTCGGAGACTTCAAATCATCGTCGAAATCCATCGCACGTCCTGGCGGCCGAGTCGGGTTCATCGACATTTCCCAAGTTTCGTGACCTCATAGACGGCTCGAAAAAACTCGGCGAAATCCCTGTTCGGTCGCGACCGAGGGCCGCTATAGTTCCGCCCCTTGCTTTGGCCGGAGGTTTTCGTCGCGTGTGCGATCGGAACGGCGGAGCAATTCCTCGAACGAACCGTGGTGGAGCAGGCTGAGTCGGCATCGGCCGCCGGCCGCTTGAACTGCGGGATTGGTAGCAGCAGACAATGGTTGATCGCTTTTTGATTCGTGAATTCAACGTGGACGACGCCGAGCTGGACTCGGCGTTTGACATTTCTAGCCTCAGCGAGAGTGAGTTCGAGGTTCCTGATGAACTCGAACGGATCTACGGCTCGGTCGGACACGCCTTCGACGTCAATCAAATCATCGAAGGCACCGTCATCCGCGTGGATGGTGACGAAGTGCTGGTCGATATCGGTTACAAGAGCGAAGGGGTCGTGACCCTCGATGAATGGGAGAAGGACGATCCGCAGCCGCAACCCGGCGATAAGATCAGCGTGCTGCTGGAAGAGGTCGAGGACGACTTCGGCCTGATCATGCTGTCGAAGCGGAAGGCCGACCGCGTTCGCGAATGGGAACGGGTCATCAAGAATCACGCCGAAGGGGACGTCGTCAAAGGCGCGGTCCTTCGCAAAATCAAGGGCGGTTTGCTGGTCAACATCGGCGTCAACGTGTTCTTGCCCGCCAGCCAAGTGGACATTCGCCGGCCGCAAGATATCGGCACCTA
>CAZILR010000362.1:0-5991 GCA_964539995.1 uncultured Planctomyces sp. | reverse complement strand
AACCTGGAAGACGTCTCCTGCTTCCCACACCTCACGCAAGAGATGCTCAACCGTGGCTACTCGCACGAGCAGATTCAAAAAGTGCTCGGCGGGAACGCTCGGCGAGCGTTCCGCGAAGTCGAGGCTGTCGCGAAGAGTGGTTCACCCGTAGTGCCAACGTCGATCACCGCTGCCGCCGGTGGTGAGTAGCTTCGCATGGCACGTCCGTGAAACGAAGAACCTCGCGAGCTGCACACGAATGAGTGCGACTCGCGAGGTTTTTTCGTGTCTGAGTTGACCAACTTGGATCATCAGTAGTTGATTTGGAACTGCAATCGCAGTGCCTGCCCGTCGAACTGCGTGTATGACGTGGAGCCTGCTGTGCCGTTGGCGGTCGTGTTGGTGCGATCGGTGATCAGGTAGGAACAGGTCAACTCGGCGGCGGTGTTGATCTGCCATTCGGTTCCGAATTCCCACTCGTCGATGTTGGAGTACGGAGCGTTCCGCTCCGACTTGTACCCACCTTTGAAGTACGAGTACCGGACGAACGGAAAGAACGTGCCCCAGCAATCGGTGTCGTGCTTGTAGAGCATCATGGCATAACCGCCGTACAAGGCGCGTTCTTCAATAGCCGTTTGAGTGGCGTTCAGCGCCGGCCCACGGCCAACGGTCCATTCGGTCTGGAAACCGAATGGCTGTGGATACCACACGAATGTGCCCGCCAAGCGTTCGTCGTTCCAACCATCTTGATTCGCATTGGTCCCGACACCGGACGTGGTGACCGTTCCGCCCGGAGTCAGCACACCGCCTGCTGCGGCCCCATTGCTGTCAATTGAGCTCCCGATCACGGCGTACTCGCCGGTGTAGCCTTGGATGCCAACTTCCATGTGCTGGCCATTGTCAAAGATGAGCGGCAGCGTGAGTCTCGCGAAGACATGCACGTCGTCATTGATCTCGTTGAACGAGCCGCCTTGTCCGTTGTAAAGGCCGGCACTCAGTAAGCCGTAGTTGCCCGAACCTTTGTAGCCCTTCTCTAGTACGTCCTTGAAGAAGTCCTGCGCCCAAGTTGGCGTATAGAAGAAGTACACGCCAAGATCACGCTCGTTGCGGACGGCGCTGTTGAGCGAGTCTGCTCGGTCCAGTGGAACACGATTGGAACTGGACTGCAAATTCTCCCAGCCGTAGGGAACTTTTGATTGACCGACTCGGATACGCAGTTCCTTCTGATCATCCAGATAAAAGTCCCCGTACCAGTCGCGAATCTGGACGAACTGATTGTTGGGATCGGCCGACGAACCGGGCGACGACGCGAAGTCCGGCTGCAAGTACACATACAGCCGCTCGTGGACGTCCCCAGAAATGATGATACGAGCACGGCGAATCAGAAAGTTCTGATTATCGGCGAGCGATCGGTCGCCGACGTACTGCGCCGGCGCGGAGTCTTCTTCAAGGTGCGTGACTTCGTTCAAACGGAACTGCGCGTAGCCACGAATGCTGAGCTTGTCGAACCACTTCTTGGGCTTCGGCGCTTCCGGCTTCGAGGGATCTTTGGGAGCATCCATCAAGGCTGAGGTCGAACTAGTCTGCTCGCGAATGATTCCGATTTCGGGATCATGCGCGAAGAACAACGGAGCCATGTGCAGCGGATTGAAACCGACTTGCTGGATCTCTGACGGTGATTCTCGCAACGCCTGGTTTTGCGACTGCAACTCGGCGATCTGCGCCTCGGCTCGCTCCAGCCGCTTCCAATAGTCCGCTGGCTCGACCGGACGAACTCCTAAGGACGGAGCCTCCGCCTCGCCTTGCAGCCGAGCCGGCTCTTCGGCCCAAGCCACTGTGCCGCACCACAAGCTGGCCGAGCACAGCCACGCCAGATGCTTGCGCAGATTGATCATGTCGCGAATCCTTTCGCATTGTTTGTCGCTGCCGCTGCGAGTCCCTTCGCAGCTTGAATCGAAACGTCTGTGGATTGCCAAACCCTCACGCGAAGTTCGCAGTGGCCTCAACAATCGTCATGGAGGTAACAATCGGGAGGACCGGTTTCCTCGGCAAAACCGGCCCGGTGGAGAGTGCCGGTTCTTAACAATGTTAAGACGAGCGATCGTTACAACCGTTAAAGGTTCTCAGCCGATGAGCTGTGTGGCCGGATGCTCCGGCAACATTTGCTCGTGACGTCCGTTCGGCTGGCTCGTCACGCGGAACGGTGACGGCTGGGCACGGAAACTGAGCAGTCTCGTAGGGTGGGACCAGCTCGTTTCGAGCGCCGGCCCACCATTGTCTGGTGCATCAATCGTGTTGCTCATCGAATGGTGGACCTGCACGGCGAAACGCCGCTGGTCCCACCCTACAAGACCTTTCAGGACTCCGCATCGACTTCTAATTCGTCCTGCGGTTCCATCGCGGCGACGATCGACTCGTCGAACATCTCGTTCAGAAATCGCGACGGGATCGACTCGCGGAGCTTGCCCCATTTCTTGCGGAACTGGGCGCGGGTCAGGGTCAGCGAGTCTTTCGCTCGCGTGACGCCGACGTAACAGAGCCGGCGCTCTTCGTCGATCCCTTGTGGCGTCGCGTCCTCGGCATCGACCGAACGACGATGCGGCAACAAGCCCTCTTCAAGTCCGACGAGGTAGACGCGATTGAATTCGAGTCCCTTCGCCGCGTGAATCGTCATCAACCGCACTCCGCGTTGTTTGAGTTGCTCGTCCTTGTCCGATTCGCTGTCGCGGTCGGAGAGAGTGACGTTGTCGAGGAAGCCGCTCAGCGACGGCTCGTCGGTGTTGGCGACGTAGTCTTTGACCGTGTCGATCAGTTGCTCGATAGTGTTTTGGCGTCCGAGCTGTTGTTCCGGTTCTTTGTATTGCCGTTGGATTTCGAGATCGTAGTTGATCGTTTCCAGCAGCGTGTGAAACGTCTCGGCCATCTGCCGGGGAGCTTCGTCGAAGCGGCGACGAAAGTCGGCCAGCAGCGTTGCGAACGCCTCGACGGCGTCAGCAGTTTTCGGGGTGAGATCCTTCGCGTCACGGAGTTCGGGGACAGCCTCGAAGAACCGAACCTTTTGCTGCACGGCTCGCGCGAGGATCTTCTCGACCGAGGTGTCGCCGATGTTGCGGGCCGGAGTGTTGATGATCCGCAGCAGCGATTGCTCGTCGAGCGGCTGAGCGATCACTCGCAGATACGCCAGCAGGTCGCGGACCTCTTTGTTGTCGAAGAACGACCGCTCGCCGAGCAAGACGTACGGAACCTTGAGACTGCGGAGTTGCACCTCGAACACGCGCGGCTGCTCGTTGGTGCGGAACAGGATCGCGAAGTCATCGGCCTTCGCCCGTTCGTGGCGGAGATTGAAGTCGATCTCGCGCACGACCGTTTCGGCTTCGAGTTCTTCGTTCTCGTACTCGCGGTATCGCACCGATCCGGGCAGAGTTCGCGAGGCAATGAGTTGCTTGTCGTGGCGGTTGCGGTTGTGCTTTACGAGGCTGTTGGCGAGGTCGATGATTTGCTCGGTGCAGCGATAGTTCTCTTGTAGGCGGACGACCTTCGTGCCGGGAAAGACCGTCGGAAATCCAAGGATGTGTGCGATGTCCGCTCCGCGCCAGCCGTAGATCGACTGGTCATCGTCACCGACGACGCAGAGGTTGCGATGCGGGCGGACGAGAGCCTCGATCAAGTCGAACTGCGAACCGTTCGTGTCTTGGTACTCGTCGATCTGGATGTGATCGAATCGCCGCTGATGCTTTTCGAGCACGTCGGGATGCTCCGCAAACAGCCGATTCGTCAGCAGCAGCAGGTCGTCGAAATCGACCGAGCCGGAGGACTTCAGGATCGACTGGTACTTTTTGTAACCCATCGCCGCGACGACATCGCCGTCGTGTTCGACGAACTCACTGGCTTCGGCGGCGAGCACACCTTGCGACTTCCATTGGCTGATGCGATTGACGAGATCGCCCGGCCGCATCTGTTTCTCGCCGACGCGCAGGTCGCGTAACGCTCGGCGGGCGGCGGATTCCTGGTCGCCTCGGTCGTAGATCGTGAAGCTCTTCGGATAGTCGAGGGCTTCGATGTCCTGCCGCAACACACGCACGCAGAAGCTGTGAAAGGTCGAAATCCACGGCTTCCGTTTCGGCTTGCGACCGCCAGGCCCTGCCAGCAAAGCGAGTGCTCGTTCCTGCATTTCTTTCGCGGCCTTGTTCGTGAACGTCACCGAGAGAATGCGTTCGGGATCAATGCCGTGCTGGATCAGGTTCGCGATGCGAAACGTGATGACTCGCGTCTTGCCGGTGCCAGCTCCCGCGAGCACCAGCAGCGGGCCAGACAGAGTCGTGACCGCGTCGCGCTGCGCGGCGTTGAGTTTCGAGAGGTCGTCCATGGGGCGAATGCGGAATGCGGAGTTCGGAATGCGGAATGAAGAACGAACGCATTCTCGTCAGTCGTCGTCCGGCAAACGAAGCACCGGCTCGTCATCTTCTTCCGGAGGCGAAGTCTCGGTTTTGACGCGAGAGGCCGCTTGGGTCTCTTCCGTCAGTAGCGTCGAAAACTTGCGATCGACCTCGCGCGGCTTCGCCGGAGATTCGGGTTCGACCGGCAAGTCCCCTTCGATTTCGATCTCGATGCCGTCGAATTCGTCAGCCGCATCGCTGGCCGCTTCGATCCCGTCGAGCTTGTGTCCTTCTTCTTCGATTTCGATGCCGTCGAATTCATCCTCGACGACGATGTCCGGCTCGGTAGATTTGGGAGCAGGTTTTGGCGCGGGCTTCGTCGTCTTGCTGGGATTGGATTTTGCGACTTGAGTTTTCGGAGGCGACGGTTTGCCGGCCGCTGGTTTTTGCTTCGTCGGTACTGACGCCTCGCGACTCACTTTTGGTGGTACCGCCGCAGTCGGGCTGGTCTTGGGTTTGTCGCTCTTGGTCATGCCTTCGCCGAACAGGATTTGCTCGAAGAAGTCGTCATCTTCTTTCGCCTTTTGGGCTTTGGCGGCAACAGCAGCGGAGCCGTCTTTGGTTTTCGCGGCCTTGGCTTTGGCGGCAGCGGCCTTGAGTTTCCGCTCCATCTGTTTTTTGGCTTCGATCTCTTCGTGAGCTTTGCGCAGCGGGACGAGCATCTCGGACATGGTCTGCCAGCGGTCGTCCGGGTTGGTTTGCAGACCCTTCATAATGACCTCGGCCACGCGCGGGTCGATCTGCGGCGCGAATTGAGAGATCGGTTTGGGAGGCTTGTTGATGTGCTGCAACACCGTTTCGAGCGTTTCTTGTTCGGCCACATCCCACGGCAAGCGTTTGCAAAACATCTCATAGGCCGTGACCGCGAACGAGAAGATGTCGATGCGCTGGTCCGTGCGCTGCCGCTTGATCAACTCTGGAGCCATGTAGTTCGCGGTGCCGGTGCGGTTGCCGGGCTTTTGGAAATCCGGCGTGTTGGGAACCACCAACCCAAAGTCGATCAGTTTGACCACGTTGTCGGGATCGACCATCACGTTGCGCGGACAGAGGTCGCGGTGAATCCAGTTCTGCCGGTGCAGGTAGTCGAGCGCCTCGCCAAGTTGAATGACGTAGTTGAGGCAGTTGTCCCGCATCTGCTCGTTCTGGACATCAACCAGATAGCTCAGGCTCAGTCCTTCGACGAAGTCCATCACCAGGTATTGCTCGCCGTCAGTGGTGATACCGTGTTCGATCGTGTGAGCGATGTTGGGATGCTGCAGGCTGGTGGCGATGTCCCCTTCGGTGGGCTTTTTGAGTCCGACGAAGCGGGCCTCGAACCGCTCGGTCTTCATCTTGTCGAGCACTTTGACCGCCAACATTCTCCCGGTCATGTTGTCGCGAGCGCGCCAGACCTTCGACATGCTCCCCTGGCCGACGCGCGACATCAGCTCAAATCGCCGAGCGACATCGACTTTCTCGACCTTCTTGTCGAACAGATTTTTGAGGAAGTTGGCCATGATGAGGGGCGAGGGGCGAGGGATCAGGGGGGAGGGGGCTTTAAATCGTCCCACGCCCCTGGTACCTCGCTACACACACA
>CAZILR010000361.1:0-6010 GCA_964539995.1 uncultured Planctomyces sp. | reverse complement strand
ACGGCACATGTTGAGTCTTCGCGGCCAGCGCGACGAACGGCGGCATCGAGCGAACGACTGGACCTTGCAGCTTTGAGACCACCGCTCCGATGCTGGGGCGACCGCCGATCGAACGGTCCTGGTTGCGATGCCAGCCGCTCAGACATTGATAGCCGTCATGGTTATCGACGCAGCCGACCACCGCGCGAACCGCCACGAACTTGTCCATCGCTGCTGCGATCCGTGGAAAAGCTTCGCCGATTTGGAGGCCGGGGACTTTGGTGTTGATGGGTTCGAACTCGCCGCGAATTTCTTTCGGAGCGTCGGTCTTAATTTCCCACATGTCCTGGTGCGGAGGGCCGCCACCGAGAAACACGTTGATGACCGCCTTGTGCTTATTGGCGGTCTCGCTGCCAGTCGCTCGCATCACGTCAGCCAGGCCGAAGCCGCCGACGGCTCCCAACGAAAAACCGCCGATCTTCAAAAAGCTGCGGCGGTTGACTCCATCACAGTATTTTTGCTGGCGGCCGAAGAGGGTGAGCATGGGGGGCTCCACTCGTGAAAAAGGCGGGATATTTCTGCTGGTGGGATAAGGACGGTATCGGTCATATCAGCAGGCGTCAATTGATGAAAACCGGCCGAGATAGCCAAACGCCTCAAGTCCACGACGCCAATTCAGGTGAGAGTGGCGGCATCAACAAACGACACGACCGGCCTTTATGATTTCACTGCCCCAGACGATGCAGATGTTGTTCGCCAGTCACTCTGCTGCGGAGTAAGGACTTCACGCCATGACCCAGCCACAGCCCGAACCAATTGATCCCGCCAAGCTGCCGGAGTTCGCCCGCGCCGTCATCGCTGCGGATCGCTTTCCCTATTTGGCCACGATCGACGGCGATCAGCCGCGCGTGCGGCCAGTCTCGCCTGTGCGAACGGTTGGGTTCACCGTCTACGTCGCGAACCTGCGCATGTACCACAAGACGGCCGAGATCGCCGCGAACCCGAAGGTCGAACTTTGCTATCTCGACGACAAGCACGATCAAGTCCGCATCACGGGGGTCGCGGAAGTCGTCACCGAGAGGACTGTCCTGCAAGAAATCTGGGACGCGAATCCGCTGCTCCGACAGTATCTCGGCAGCTTGGAGAACCCCGCCCTGATCGTGTATCGCATTCGGCCGAAGCAGGTCCGATTCATGCGTGAGTGGGCATTGAACTACCACGACGTGTCGCTGTCGTGACTTCGTAGACCGGATGCCTACGTCCGGTCGATTTTGTTCGGACGCAGGCATCCAAACTACTTTCCGCATGCGACTGCGGTCGAGCCGTGAGCCATGTAGTGCTCATCGACCGGGTAGTTGTTGAACTGGACGGTGTAGTACTCTTCGAACCACTTTTGGATGTTGGGCAGGACACCCTCGTCGTAGCTTGTCGCGGCGTGCAGCGTGCGGCCGAAGAGTTGTTCTCGGATTTCGCCTTGCTCGACGATCACCACGCCCCCCTTCAGGACGTATCGCGGCAGCGCGAACATGTCGAGCTTATTGGCGCTGGGCGTGTAGATCACCACGTCGCCGTCAGCTCCGAGACCCAGATGACCTTTGTGCTTCAGTCCCAACATCCGAGCCGGCGCGGCGCGGGTGATGATCGCGATCTCGTACAGCGAGTACTCACGGTCGAGGTCTTTGAGCACCGAGCACTCCAGCACGCGCGGCGGTACTCGTTTGAGAACGTCTTGCCGATAAGTGCGGTCCATCAAGAGCTGAATGATTTCCGGATACGCCAGGAATGAACCGCCGTTGGGATGGTCCGTGCTCATCGCGATTCGCCACGGGTCGTTGACGAGCAGATACCACTCCAAACCGATGGCCCATTGCAGGGCGTGGACGAAGCTCTTCTCGCGGTAAGTGATCGGGACGATGCCGCAGCCTGCTTCCATTTCGGTGTCGGCGTTGGTCCATTTGCGGCCAGTCACTTTGTGCAAGTAATAGCCGAGCGGGCCGTCGCCGGTCATCGACGTCGTTTCGCCGAACAACACCTGTCCGACATCGACGGTGAGGTTGGGGTGCGCGTTGACGTACTCAGCCAACTCAGCCGTCTTCGAGCAGAACTGGCTCTGCTCGCCGAAACCGCCGCCGTAGCTATGAAATTGAATATGCGTCAGGTGAGCTCGCCGGCCTTCCAGCGCCTGCATCGTGGCGAGTGTGGTGCTCCAGTTGCCGGGGAGGCCAAGGTTGTTGCAATGGATGTGGACAGGGTGCGGCAAGCCGAGGTCCATCGCCGTCTGCGTGAGCGATGTGATGATCTGCCGTGGCGTGACGTTGAAGTGCTCGACCGATTCATCAAGGTGGTGGATGTTGTCGCCGCCTTGCTTCCAGACTTCGATGCCTCCCGGATTGACGAGCTTGACCGCATACGCTTTGGCGGCGTGCAGCATCCAACCGACGAACGCCTTCAGACGCTTCGGTTCGTTAGCCGCAATCTGATTGAGGGCGTAGTGATTGTTGCCGAGCAGCAGGAAGAAACCTTTGTCGATGATCGGCGTGTCACCGAATTCCTCGTGTGCATGCCGAGCGGACAGCGGTGGGATCGCGGCGTCAAAGACGGTCGTGTAGCCCATGCCGGCGTAGAGGTAGCCGGTCGCGAACGTGCTCGGAACACTGCCGACCGTGCCAGAACGAGTGATCGCCGTGCGACGCACTGGAGGTGCGAGCCGCTTATCTTCGGGTCGCATTTTGCGCGCGAGGTTTACCTTCGGCCCGGCGATGTGAGCGTGCATGTCCACTCCGCCAGCCATGACGACGAGGCCCGTCACATCGAGAATTCGATCCGGACGCACATCGGTCGCCGTTGGAGGCGCGACGATCTTGCCGTCCTGAATCCAAAGATCCTGAACGACACCATCGACGTTGTTGGTCGGGTCATAGACCGTGCCGTTGGCGATTTTCACAAGGCTCATGGCTGCAAGATTCGGTTGTGTCACGTCCGATTGAAGGTCAGGATTTCACCCTTGCCCAGCGAGACCAGATCGCCGCTATGCCGACGGTAGGAGCCGCGAATGAATTCGTCCGCGACCGGAAAACCCACTCGGCGCAGTTCACGAAGGGTGACTCGCAAAAAAACCGGCTCGTAGAGGCAGGCTCGGTGAAATGTCGGCAGCAACTCCGGCTCATCGTCAAAAAAAACCAGCGTTCCACGCTTCATGCCCGCACCCGCGCGCCGCCCGCACTTTCCAAAGACGAACACCGAGCCAGCCAGCATCGAGACTCCCGCAAAGTCACCGATGTCTCCACCAACCGCGATCAGTCCTCGCCGCATATTGCCGCCGACCTCATGCCCCACATTGCCGTCCACGAGAATCATCCCGCCACGCATTCCAGTACGTCCGCCGCGATAGCAACCCCCGACGAGATGCCCGGCATCGCCCCGGATACGAATTGTTCCGCCACGCATCTCGGCTCCGGCCCAATCACCCACGTTGCCGCGCACCTCGATCGAACCACCTCGCATCTCTGCGCCGCAGTGCGTCCCGATGTTGTCCTCGATGGTCAAGCGACCGGAGGTCATGTTGGCCCCGACCCACTTCACCCGTGAGCAATCTCCGGTCAGCACGATCTGCTGATCACCCGCGTCACCTTGCACTCGGAAAAACTCCCCAAGTGCTACCGCTGCATTCCCGTGCTGCACGGACAGAGCGGTGATCTCGGCGACGGTCTTGCCCGCCAGAAAGTTCGGCGCGATGCACTCCGCTTCGATGGGAATCGTGGTCGTGCCGGTGTAGGTGAGTCGGAGCATCGGTTCGATCAAACTCTCAAGAAGCGACAAGTTCGATGGCCGGTCATTCCGAGTCGCACCGTCGCTGGCGTTATCTGCCTACGAACCGAGTCGCTTGATCCGAATCTTGCGATACGACGCCTCGGACGGCGGCCCGGCATGAATCTGGACTGCGAGCACTCCGGATCGGACAACCTTGTCGTCCTCCTCCTTGTAATCAATCGTCTGTACGCCATTGAGCCAAATCTGCACGCGTGGCCCCTCGCAGCGAACCACGAAATCATTCCACTCGCCCGACTTGTACGCCTTCTCGACCTTCTCCTTATCGCCGTGCAGCAGGAATTTTTTCCGCCGAGACTCGTCATACAGCGATCCCCAGATGCACCGACCCTCCATGTGTCCCATGTCACATTGATAGCCGATGACCTCGTGATGATTCGGAATCCGCTTCGTCCGGAACTGCACTCCCGCGTTTGCTCCGTCTCCGGCCAGCTTGGCCTGTAATCGCAATTCAAAATCGCCGAACTCCTGCTTCGTGCAGAGAAATTCGTTTCGCGGAATCTTCTCTTTCATGGTCCCGCCGATGATCGCTCCGTCTTCAATGCGGAAGGTCTTCAAGTCCCCTTCCCAACCGTCGAAAGTCTTGCCGTCGAACAACGTCTGGAAGCCCTCCTCGACACTGTCCGCCAGAGCCTGCCACCCCGTTGCGGCCAGAACGCTCGCCGCTGAAAAGCCAAGAAACATTCGTCGGTGTAATCTCATCAGTGAGCCTCCCCCAAATGAGCGACAATTCAAACCCGTTGCGAAACTTTATCGAGACGCTTTCACGACGTCAGCTTTCGAGGCCGCATTCGCGGCAGTCGAAACCGCGTGGAAAAAATTCTTCGGCGAAGTGGCAACCAAAATCGAACTCACTAGAATCCCGCCCCGCTTCGCCCCTATAGCTCAATTGGTAGAGCAAATGACTCTTAATCATTAGGTTCAAGGTTCGAGTCCTTGTGGGGGCACTTCAGAAACCGCACCGTCTCGCACGGTGCGGTTTTTTCGTGCCAACTCGGCGGTCATTGACGCCCGCTTCCGAGGCGCAGACCTCCCAAGACGAGGGGACGCGATGTCTCAGATCGTCATTGAGCGACCGGTCATCAACTCGCCGTTTCAGGAGCTGTCACGGCATTTCAAGTTCCGTGACCACGGTCTCACCAACCAGATCGACGATGGCCGATGGGGCAGTTCGCACTTCGTGCCGATTCCTAGACCGGATGAAGGGCAAAGGAAACCAGCGGCTCATTTTGGATATCGAGTGAGCGCAGGGCCGCGTCGAAGAGCGTGAGGCGACTGCACTCACGCTCTTCGACAGAGTCTTTTCAGGCACATATTGGAGTTCTGTCGGCACTAAATTGTTCGACCGAAAGGGGCCAGAACGATGGCATTGATCGAAGTGCGGAAGATCACCAAACGGTTTGCGGGGACAGTCGCGTTGCAGGACGTGTCGTTGGAGATCGCAGCCGGCGAGTTGCACGCGATCGTTGGAGAAAACGGAGCCGGTAAAAGCACGCTGATGAAAATTCTCAGCGGCGTCATCACCGAGTACGACGGCGAGCTGCGGCTGCGCGACGAGCTGGTGCGGTTCACGAGCACTCGTGATGCCGAGACGGCGGGCGTCAGCATCATTCATCAGGAACTGAATCTCGTCGAACAGCTTTCGGTTGCCGCGAACATTTTTCTCGGTCGCGAGCGGCGTGGGGCGTTTGGATTGCTCGACGAGACCTCTGCCAGGCAAGAGACCACCGAATTATTTCGGCAACTCGGCTGCCGGCTCGATCCCGATCAGCGGGTCGGCGAACTGCGGGTCGGTGATCAGCAATTGGTCGAGATCGCGAAGGCTCTGTCGAAGCGAGCCGGCATCCTCATCATGGACGAACCGACCAGCGCGCTGACCGAAACGGAAACCGAACGGCTGTTCGAGATCATTGGGCGATTGCGGGCCGACGGCGTCACGATCCTCTACATCTCGCACAAGATGGATGAGATCTTCCGACTGGCCGACCGCATCACCGTGCTGCGCGACGGCCGGCATGTGCGCACGCTGCGACGTGACGAAGCGACTCCGCGCGAAGTCACGCACTTGCTCGTCGGCCGCGAGATCGAAGAGACGTCATTCGATCAGCCGCGACAACCGGGAGCAGTCGTGCTGAGCGTCGAGAATCTTTCACTGCCGTGGCCGGGACACGCTCGGCCTTGGCGATTAAAGGACGTGTCGTTC
>CAZILR010000360.1:0-6024 GCA_964539995.1 uncultured Planctomyces sp. | reverse complement strand
CCGCTGAACGTCACGGCTGGCGGTGATATCCATGTCGATGTCATTGGCGAGACCGGACCGGCCAGCCTTGAGGTGGGCCAGATCACAACAACGGACGGGAACATTTTTCTCAATGCACCAGACGGCGTCCAAAATGAAGATGCGAACTCCAGCATCGAAGGGAATCTCGTTCAGATTCTGGCCATCAACGGAGCCGCCGGCAGCATGAGCCAACCGCTGTCGGTGGACAGCGACCTCCTCGAAACTGGCGGCTTGGCGATCCGAGCGAAGGGCAACATTTTCGTCACCGAAACCGACGGTGATCTGAAACTCGCCCAGCCGACCGAATGGGCCACTCCGCTGGCCTCCATCGAGTCCACCGATAACGGGACGATCACGCTCCGCACCACGGACGGATCGATCGTCGATGCGTGGTTCGATCAGTTCCACGCTCCCAGCCAAGCCGAGTCTGATGCTCGCAATGCGCAGCTTGCTCTGACCGGCGACGCGGCGCGAGAAGCCGCCGAGTCCGCCATTCGCGCGGACGAGAGCGGTCGCACGCAGCTTTACCACAGCTACTGGCAGATCGAACGCAATCTCACTCGCGGCTTCGTCAACTCGACGCTCGCCATTGGCTCGATCAATGCTGCGGCGAACACGATCACTTTTGCCAGCCCGCACGGTTTGACCAATGGAGCGCAGGTCTTCTTCAGCATCGGAGTGGACCTGACGACGGAGAACCTGGCCGATGACGATCGCTGGACCGAACTTGTTCCCGCTTACGACCTGGCCACTCCGCCGGGTGCGCCGGTGATGCTGGCGACCAACGAATATGTGAAGACGCTCGATGGCGTGTTGCATCGTTACCTCGGGGCAACGGGCGCGGTCGATTTGGGAACCACCGACTTCTTCGATACGACTCTGTGGGCGACCGTCCTGCCCAACCACATCGTCCCCAATACATCCGGCGGCCGAGTGAACTTGCGAACCAACCAACTGGTCGAAGCCACCGACGGCCGAGTTTATCAATACATCGGAGACGAATCGGGCCAGACCAATCTCACGAGCGGTGCTGAGTACTTCGCCATCGTCGTGAATTCGACGACCATCAAGTTGGCAGCGACACGCTACGACGCGGCCATCGCGGGCAACCCCGCCGGGCTGGACATCCAGCTCACCGGCGACGACGCGAACTTCCAGTTGCTGCGCTACAACTACACCGCAAGCGCCTACAACGCGGGGCAATCCGTCGCACCACAGTTCACCGCACTCCACGCCAGTTTGAGCGGAGCGACTTACAACCCGGACTACGTCTTCCAGTTCACTGCTGGCGAGAAACAGGCGCGAATCGACGCGCGGACATTCTCCGCCGGTTCGCTGCAATTCCCGGTGCCGGCCAGCGTGTTCAACGCCCTTTATCCAGAGATGGCCTTCCCGGCCGGCTTCGTCGTCACGCCGACGAGCAGCGAAACGCCGAACATCATCGGCAGCAGCGTGACGCTCGTAACGGGTGGCACCGAGAAGAATGTCGGCAATCTCACGGCACCAACGACGTTGAACATGACGTCGGGCTTCGACGGCCTGACTGCGGCCGAGCAACAGCTCCTCAGCCAAATCACAGTGAACGACCTCTTCGGCGTGAGCCATCCGCTCTATCAGTACGTCGGAGCCAGCGGCAATGTTCCGCTGGGGACGCAGAATTTCTCGAACACTTCGCTCTGGCAGAAGGTCACGCCGAACTTCACCAGCAGCGGCCAAACCACTGCCGTGTCGCTCGCCACCGGCAACGTCGTGCTGGCGCAGACGTCGAAGGCGGCCTATGGCCTCTATCGTTTCCTCGGAAGTTCTGGCTCCTTCAAGTTGTCGGACGAGAACTACTCGAACACCCAACGCTGGCAGCCGATCACGCCGAACTTCAACACCGGCGACGGAACGGTTTCGCTGAACAACGGCCAGCTTGTCTCCGACCGCACGAAGGTCGAGAGCATCACGTTCCAACTCATCGACGACGTCAATGTCGAAGCGACCGGCAACGTCTCGGTGGACGCTGGCAACACCGTAGCGCTCAGCACGGGCGGCTCGCTCAAGCTGGATCACGTCAAGACGAGCGGCGATGTCCGCTTG
Source organism: uncultured Planctomyces sp. (assembly GCA_964539995.1). Taxonomy (GTDB): domain Bacteria; phylum Planctomycetota; class Planctomycetia; order Planctomycetales; family Planctomycetaceae; genus SXKJ01. The sequence goes on along the minus strand of CAZILR010000360.1, from coordinate 3,921 downwards.
CAAGCGGTGGATGAGATCGTCGATCAGTTGGCCGGCGGCACGGCAGCGGCGATCTCGACGTTTGGCGGAGTCAATCTGGTCTCCGGCAGTTTCGTCACGGCCAATGCAACCACTCCGTTCCGTCTCCAACTGGCTCCGACCAGCCCGTTCTCTGCCGAGGTGGCGGGATTACTGAATATCGTGCAGGTCTCGACGGACGCGACCATCAACGGCGTCTCTCAATCGGTCTCCGACCTCTTCGTCTCGCATGTCAATGCAGGCGGCGACGTGAAGATCGTCGTGCAAGAGGGCGACCTGGTGATCGGCACGATCGCGACCGCGACCAACGCGATCCTCGATGCACAGCGTTCGATCCTCGATGCCTTCGACGATTCGGCGGCCCCGGTGCTCAACATCGCTGCGGTCGATGTCACGCTGACGGCCGGCACGAACATCGGCGCGCTCGGCAACTTCCTCGACGTGCAGAGCAGCGGCAAACTCAACGCGACGGCCGGCGGAAGCATCTTCATCAACGGGATAGGCAACCTGAATCTCGACCGTATCAAGGCCACGACCGGCGACGTTTACTTGAGCACCACCGGTTCGTTGTTCGCTTCGCAGCAAGATGTCGCAGCGAATATCGTCGGCCGGTACATTAATCTGTCGGCTCTGAACGGAACGATTGGCACCGTCAGCGAACCACTCGACCTCGACTCATCGTTTTCGGCGACCAGCAAGGTCGATGCGATCGCGCTGGATGTCGTCGTCCTCACCGAGCGACTTGGTGACCTGCTTGTCGGTGCGATCACGTCGAACACGTCAAACGTCCATCTTGTCTCGGCCGCTTCAATCCTCGATGCGGACAACGACTCGGCGAGCGACGTTAACGGCAACGACATTCACCTGACGGCTCAGAACGGTTCGATCGGAGCGTTCGCGAATGATCTGGACATCAACACGCACTTCTCCGGCGGCTCAACGCTCACCGCGCACGCCACCAGCAACATCTACGTCACGGAGGTTACTGGTTTTCTGCACGTCGACTCGGCGGTCTCCGATTCGGGAGACATCCGGCTCACGGTCGCGGAAACGTCAGCCAGCAGCGAAGATCTGGTGGTTGGACTTGGCGATCTGATCGAAGCACTGCTCGGCAGCATTCTGCTGCTCGTCGGCGACAACGTGCTGATCGACATCGGCGGCAGCGTCAGTTCGAAGACCTCGCTCGAAATTTATGGCGATTACGGCAATGCCGATTCGGGAACCGGCTCGAACATCGACATCGACGGCTCACTGAGCTCCACGTCGATCGTTCTGGCGGGAGCACGCGACGGCGATCGCATCGATATCAGCCCGCAATCGCTGGTTGGTCACACGCGAGTGCTCGGAGACAACGACGGGCTTGGTGGCGGCGAGGACACGATCATTCTGGACCAGTTGCCGTCGATGAGCACGTCGCACGATCGTCCGAATCACGATCCGATCAGCGGCTCGCCGGTTGTCCGCGACACAATCGACGTGGATGGCCGAGGCGGCACCGATACCTACCTCATCAACGTCACCGGCGGCGGGACGAACTATCTCGTCAACGTGCATGACACCGGCGCACCGGATGATGGAGCTGACACGCTCACCATCAACGGCACTTCCTCGGCGGATGTGTTCCTGTTGCGTGAGCACTTCGTCGCGTTGCTGGTGAAGACGGGCTTCGACTCCGACAACCGCCCGCAGTTTTCCAGCGCGGTCGAACGGATCAACTACGACGGCACCGTGAACGGTCGCCTGCTCGTCAGCGGCGGTGACGGCAATGACGAATTCTACGTCGATGACAACAGCACGATCACCACGCTCGACGGTGGCATCGGCAAGGACACCTTCCAGATCGGGCAGGTCTTCGGAACGAATCCGAACGGCTACTTCTACGACTTCAACGGCCAGAAGAAATGGTCCGGCGATTACTTCGATCTGGTGGGTGTCCGGCACGACGTCGACGAACGGAGCGTCGCGGACGACACGCAGAACATCGACCTCACGTCGGACACGGACGAGATCGCTCTGCTCAAGATCACCCGCGGATGGCTCAGCCGAGGCATCAGCTATCCGCTGACCACCACAGGAGGCGAGGGGAACGACACCTTCACCGCTTACAGCAACAAAGCCGTGCTGCGCATGGAGGGTGAATCGGGCAACGACACCTTCGTGATCCGCGCCTTCATCGCCGATAACGACATCATCGCTAACGGCGGCAACGACGACGACCGCTTCGAGTACAACATCAACGCGCCGATCAGCATCAACGGCGGCTTGGGCTTCGACACGATCGTCGTTCTCGGCACCGAACGACGCGACGTCTTCATCGTGACCGATCAGGGCGTTTTCGGAGCTGGCCTCAACGTCCGCTTTGATGGCGTGGAGGAGGCTCTTCAGGTCGATGGCCTGGAAGGGGACGACACGTTCTACATTCTGAGCACTCGGTCAGGATTGGTCACGACCGTGATCGGTGGTCTCGGCAGCGACACATTCAACATCGCCGGCGATGTCACCAAGACCGTTATCAGCCAGGATCTGAATGGCCTGAGCGCCGTCATCAATCACGGAGCGACCAGCGAGCTGGGAAATCCGTACGACAAGTTGCTCGTTGATGGCGTCGCTGTGGCGGTCGCCGATCCGGCCACGCAAGGCAAGGTCATCATCACCGAGTCCGATGGATTCTCGGAACTGGTGGAAGATTCTGGAGCGACCGACTCGTACCAGATTTCGCTCAACCTGCCGGTCGGCGGGTTGGATGCCAGCACGGTGGCGTACCTCACCGTTTCCGCGGGACTGTCGTCGTCGTATGACCGTCGGCTCGGCAAGCGAAACACGGGGGACGGTGGGCATGATGCGGACTCGGTGCTGGTCTCGATCGACAACGGCGTGACGTGGCTGCGAGCGGCCGTGTTGAAATTCACCGCCGCGACCTGGGCGATTCCGAAGACGGTGCTTTTCAAAACCGCTCATGACGACACGCAAGAGGGCGAACGCAAGGTCATGATCAGTCACAGCCTGTTGGTGACCAGCACCAGCACGGCGGACAAGAAAGCGTTCGATGGCGTCGCGATCCCGAACGTCGAAGTGCGAGTCCTCGACGACGATCTCGGAACACTGCTGGTTCGCGAGTCGGGCAACACGACGCGCGTGCTGGAAGGAGATGCTGCGACCCAGATCACCGATACCTACGAGGTCAAACTCTCAGTCGATCCGACGCAGGCGGTCACGGTCGATCTGAGCTTCAGCACGACCGACCAAGTGCAGGTGTTCGATGCGTCCGATCTCAATACGCCGATCACCAGCCTGACGATCCTGCCCGGTCAGAACAACTGGCGGACTCTGGTGGTCAAAGCCGTGAACGACGGCTTGCGCGAGAACGCAGCTTCCGTGGCGATTCAGCACAGCTTCGACACCAGCGATCCGGTCTATGCCGCGGCTCCTGCGGTCGATCTGGTTGCTCGCGTGTTCGACAACGATTCGGCAGGAGTGCTCGTCACCGAATCCAACGGCCTCACGCGGGTCGTCAAAGGGGGCGCGGGCGATGATTACACGATGCGACTGGTCAGCGATCCGCTCGCGACGGTCTATGTGAATCTCTACGGCGACGGGCAGACCGTGTTCACGGGGGCTCAGACGGTTGGCCTCACGGATGACCGACTGGTGCTGCGCGACCTTGATGTTCCGCAAACGGTCACGGCGACGCTCGCGACGAACGGTGCGGCGGCTGATTCGATCACGCGAACGGGATCAAGCTGGTCGGCCGACGGATTCAAGATCGGCACGCTCTTCACGATCAATGGCAGTGCGACGCTGTTTAAGGTCAACGACATCACCGACACGCGAGATGGCGACACGGTCCTCAGCAGCGTGCTCACGTTGACCACCGACGCGAATGTGACTCCGGCGATCGATACC
>CAZILR010000359.1:0-6028 GCA_964539995.1 uncultured Planctomyces sp. | reverse complement strand
ATCCTAGCGTGCTCGGCGGGCAAGCACGTTTACGTCGAGAAGCCCGGTAGCCATAACGCGGCCGAGAGCGAGATGATCGTCGCGGCGGCTCGCAAGAATAAGCGCGTCGTGCAGATGGGCAATCAACGCCGCAGTTGGCCGGTCGTGCAAGAGGCGATCGAGAAGCTCAAGGCGGGTGCGATCGGCAAAGTGACGATGGCTCGCTGCGTTTACAACAGCCTGCGCGGTCCGATCGGCAAGGGAGTCGTGCAGGCTCCGCCGCCGCATCTCGATTACGACTTGTGGCAAGGTCCGGCTCCCGACCGGCCGTACAAGTCCAATTTGATTCCGTACAACTGGCACTGGCATTGGCATTGGGGCGGCGGTGAGATGGCCAACAATGGCATTCACGGTCTGGATGTCGCACGTTGGGGCTTGGGAGTCGATTGCCCATCGACAGTCTCGTTCGTTGGCGGGCGATACGCTCACGATGACGATCAAGAGACGCCCGACACCGGTGTCGCCATGTTCCACTTCGGCGACAAGGCGATCGCGTGGGACGTCAGCAGTTGTCACCCCCGTCGCGGAGAGAACATCCCGTTCGTCACGTTCTACGGCAGAGAAGGAACACTGCAACTGGAACCCGGAATGCGAATCCTCGACCTGCAAGGCAAAGAGGTCGAGAACAAGAAGAACGAAGTCGGCAATGGCGACGTGATTCACATGGGCAACTTCCTGGACGCGATCCGCACTGGCAAGACACCGAACTCGGAGATCGCCATCGGCCAGGCGAGCACGCTGCTGTGTCATCTCGCGAACATTGCGTACCGCACCGGGCACACGCTGCATCTCGATTCGCAAACGAAGAAGATCAAGGACGATGCGGATGCGATGAAACTCTGGGGCCGCGAGTACCGCAAAGGCTGGGAACCAAAAGTGTGATGCAACGTAGCCCTCTCGCTCCGCGAGAGGAAAGCCGAACGCTTCACGGACGTTGTTTGCGCGATCGACTCCCAAAGGCCAATCCAGGCTGATCGCGCGCTCGGCTGTCCTTTCGCGGAGCGAAAGGGCTACGTTTTCGGCTTCATCGCCAACAGTCGCAGATTTTTGTCGTGATGCGCGGTTGCAAGCTGAATTCCGTCCGGATGCAGCGTGAGGTCGCGTACCGCGTTGCCGATGTTGAGCGTGTGGAATTCGTTCTTCTCCCCCGGCTTCCAGAAGAAGAGGTGTCCGCCTCCTCCACCGCCGACTGCACCGATCAGGAAGTTCTCCGGATGTAGGACAGCGCCGAAGGCTTTGCCGTTCAGGCCTGACTTGGCCAGATGTGAGATCGTCTCTTTACCGGTCTCCCAATCGACCATGCAGAAGGCGGGATTGCCGACGCCAGCGAAGGCGTTCGAGACGTTGGTGATGCCGCCGGCCACGAACTGCTTGCCGTCCTTCGCGAACTGCAACGAGTACGGCCCGCCGTAGTCAGCCATGAAGCCGGGGTCGTATTTGTGGAGTGTTGGAACTTTGAAGGACCGCGATGCCTTGCCGGTCTCGACTTCCCAGTCGATGAAGTTCGCGATCAAGTCGCCGGAGATCAGGTTTTTGCCTCCTGGATGAAACGCGACGTTGTAGATGTGGCGCTCGTGGCCGGTCATCTCGCGGACGAGACTGCCGTCATCGACTTTCCAGAGTTTCACTTTCAAGTCGTTGCCGCACGACGCGACGAACTGGCCGTCCGGGCTGACGTCGAGCGCTCGAATCCAGCCGGCATGTGCTTCGACTTTGCGAATCGGAGCGGGCTTCTCGGCCGCCGTCGGCCACCAGACGAGCCGGCCGTCGTGTCCGCCAGTCAGAACCGTTTCCCCTTTGTTCGCGAACGCGATCGCCCGCACCCACGAATCGTGGCCTCCTTCGAGATCAGTCTTCGCACCGCTGGCCAAATCCCAGCGCACGACTTTGGAATGCTGCAAGCCGACGAACACGAAGCGGCCGCTCGGATCGAAGCGGCACGAGACCAGCGAGGCTTCGTTAGCGAACGATTTCACGACATGCGTTTGAACGGGATCGGCAGGCATGATCGGTCTCCGGCGGGAAGGTTGGCGGGCGTTCGTGACACACGATAAGCTCGCGCGGTCGAGTTGGGGAGGAGCAACGTCGTGATCGTGGGTCTGGGCACGGACATCGTCGAAGTCAGTCGGATCAGCGGGATGATCGAGCGGCATGGCGACTCGTTCGTCAATCGCATCTTCACGCCCGGCGAGATCGCCTACTGCCAGCAACGCAAGTTCTCTGCCGAGCCGTTCGCCGGACGTTGGGCCGCCAAAGAAGCGGTGATGAAAGCGCTCGGCACCGGCTTTATCCAAGGGACGCACTTCCAAGAGATCGAAGTCGTCACCGAGGAATCTGGCCGCCCTCGTGTCGTGCTGCACGGCTCAACCGCCGACCTCGCGAAACAACTTGGCATCGACGAAATTCTGGTCACGATGTCGCACTGCCGCGAGTACGCCACCGCGACGGCGATCGGCCTGTCCGGCTGATGGCTGAAGGCCGAGAGCTGATGGCCGTCATCCCAAACCTGAAATCTGAGGAGCTTCAAATGCGTCGCATGCTGCTTGCCGTTCTCTGCCTGCTGTCCCCCGCCGTGTTGTTCGGATCGGAGTTCGATTCCACCAAGCTCGGCAAAATCCGTGAGCGGATGCAGGCGTTCGTCGATCAGAAAGTCATCGCCGGAGCGGTCACTGTCGTCGGCTCGAAGGACGGCATCGCGTCGCTGGAGGCGGTCGGACTGCACAAGATCGAGACCAAGCAGGCGATGCCCAAGGACGCGCTGTTCCGCATCGCCTCGATGACCAAACCGATCACCGCCATCGGCATCATGATTCTGCAAGAGGATGGCAAACTCTCCGTCGATGATCCCGTTGAAAAGCATCTGCCGGAGTTTCGCGGTCAGCGGATCGTCGCGTCGCGAGAGGGTGAAACCGTCACGCTCAAGAAGCCCTCGCGAGTCATCACGCTGCGAGATTTGTTGACGCACACGTCCGGGCTGCCGGGCGGATTTCCGCCGGGGCTGGCGGACTTGTATGCCACTCGCAATCGCACGCTGGCCGAGGCCGTGCTGGTCAGTTCGCAGCAGCCGCTCGATTTTGAGCCGGGGAGCAAGTGGGCCTACTGCAACGCGGGCATCGACACGCTCGGTCGCATCATCGAGGTCACGTCCGGCCAATCGTTCGAGGAGTTCATGGCGGCTCGCATCTTTCGTCCGCTGGGTATGAACGACACCGCTTGCTTCCCGACCGAACAGATGACTCCGCGCATCGCCGGTCTGTACGAGACCAAGAACGGCAAACTCGTTGCCGCCAACCGACCGATTGTTGGCCCGGCAACGGGAGCCAAGCATCCGATCCCGGCGGGCGGGCTGTACTCGACGGCGTCCGACCTCTCGAAGCTGTATCAAGCGATGCTCAACGCGGGTCGGCTGGGATCGACAAAAATCATCTCGCCCGAAAGCGTGCTGACGATGACCAAAGTACAGACGGGCGATCTGCCTTGCGGGTTCGTTCCCGGATCGGGCTTCGGGTTTGGCTGGGCGGTCATCAAGGAGCCGCAAGGCGTGACCGCGATGGTCTCGCCCGGCACCTACGGACACGGCGGAGCTTTCGGGACTCAAGCCTGGATCGATCCGAAACAAGACCTGTTCGTGATCCTGTTGATTCAGCGCGTCGGCCTGCCAAACGCCGATGGCTCTGATTTGCGCCGTGAGCTACAACAACTCGCCGTGGACGCGATCAAACGCTGACGCCCGCACCACAACTATTCGGGAAGGGACTTCGATGCGCTCGCCGCTGATCGGTTGGATTTTCAGTTTGACGGCGTTCGCGACCGGCACACTGATCGCACAAGACAAAGCGACGCCCCGCACGTTTCTCGGCGCGACCGAGTGCGTGAAGTGTCACTTCAGCGGACTCCCCAAGGCGGAGGACGCGAACTCGGCGGCTCTCGAAGTACTCGGCTTCACCGGGTTGGTCAACGATAGTTGGGTGTTGCTCGACGAACTGAAGACGTGGGCTAATCAAGACAAACACGCGCAGGCTTTCACGTCGCTGCTCAACGAGCGATCGCAACGCATGGGCAAGCTGCTGGGGGTCGAGGAGATCCATCGCGACAAGCGGTGCTTGGCGTGTCACACCGGCTATCCGCTCGCGGCGATGGGTGGCGATCCGCACTTGATGCCGGCCGAGTTGGTCAAGAATCTGAAGGTCTCGCAAGGAGTCAGTTGCGAAGGCTGCCATGCTTCTTCGGGCGACGCGGCGATTGAAGGCAACAAGGCTGCTGGCTGGTACATGCCGCACGCTCAGAAGGAACCGTGGCGGTTTCTTTCCGAAAAAGACAAGCAGGACAAATTTGGTTTCGCCAGCATCCGTTCGGCATCGGCTCGCGCGCGGATGTGCTTGTCATGTCATCTCGGCAACGCGGCCGAAGGGAAGATCGTCACGCACGAAATGTATGCGGCCGGACATCCGCCGCTGCCAGGCTTTGAACTCGCTAGCTTTGCCGCGCAGATGCCCAAGCACTGGCGCGACTTCGACAAGAAGGCAGACGGCGTGCGATCCGAGTTCCTCGAAAAGAGCGCCGACGACAGCTACGCCCGCTCGTCGTTCAAGCCGGACAATCTGCACGAGACCAACAGCGTCCTCGTCGCCGCGCTCGTCTCGTTCAGCGAGAACGTGAGGCTCACGGCAGCGCTCGCCGACGAGCAGTCGAAAACCCCCGTCGCGAAACCGGATTGGCCGGAACTCGCGCAGTTCGAGTGCTTCGCCTGTCACCACGATTTGAAGGACCGCAGTTGGCGGCAACGCCGCACGCTGCGAGGTACTCCCGGCCGGCCGCTGTTACGAGCGTGGCCAATCACTTTGGCAATGCTGTCCGTCAAACAGGCGGGAACCGACGCGAAACAATTCGAATCACTGTGGCAGCCGGTCGAGAAGCTGCTCAACGAGCAACCCTTCGGCCGCCGCGAACGCTGGAACGAGGCGACGGTCCCGCTCACGAAATGGCTCGACGAGTTGGCGGTGTCGTTGGAGCGCAAGCCCCTCGCGCGTGATGCCGGTTTGCCGCTGCTCCGCGAAATCGCTGCTGTCGCCGAAAGCGATCTGTGGGATTACGACTCCGCTCGGCAACTCGCCTGGGCCGCTCAAGTCCTGCGGCGCGAACTCGCCAGCGAACGCAGCGACGAGCCACTGCGAACTCGTGTTGCCGCGCTGGAGGCCGATCTGACCGACATCGAAAAACTCTTCGTGCTCAACCTGATCGACGGCCGAGCCGCCCAGCAAAAACTCCCCGGATCGACCAAAAGCCGCGAGGTTAAGGAGATCGACCTCGAAAAGACGCTCCCGCCGATCGCCGATTACGACGCGATCACCTTCCGCGACAAGTTCCGCAAACTCAGTGGCAAACTGACCGCGAAGTAGCTGTCACATTCCGGCCTTCAGCGCTTCGAGATGCCGAGCAAAGTGTTCGTCGAGCACTTCGGTGTAAGTGTCGAGGTGTGACTCCAACACACCGCGAACGGCCGGGCCGAATTCGGGATGCGTCAGCACCGAGCCGAACGTGCAATGCAGAATCTGCCGGCCCGGAGCCGTGAAGCCTTTGCCGGCTGGCACGTCGCACCACATCTCCAAATAGTTCCGTTCGAGATCGCGAGCAGTCGCGAGTTGCTCGCCCGACGGCACGCCGGCCAGCGTCGCCGAGACGTGATACGTCGCCTTGTCGGTGTCGTATCGTCCGCGAGCGAACGAAATGATCTCGCGAAACAACTTCTCGTCGTGCCGAGCGACGACTCGCAACGCTTCGAGATAGCTGGTCCCGGCGGTCTTCACATGGAAACGGCCTTTTGTCGCGCGAGCCAGCGCGGCGTACATCGACAGCTTGTCCGACCCCGAGTGCAGGCTGAGCTTGTAAGGCCCAAGTTGCCGGGCGATCGCGGCGTGCTCCTTCAGCGACCGCTCCAACGCCGCCAGGTCGCCCTTGTAGTCCACGCCTTTTTCCAGGTCGCCAATGA
>CAZILR010000358.1:0-6032 GCA_964539995.1 uncultured Planctomyces sp. | reverse complement strand
CGTGATCCTCGACATTCAAGAACGCTACCTGCTGCGAGCCGACGCGAAAGCGATTCTCGCGACGTCGCTACTCGGCGATTCGGTCATCGAGTTCACGCCGGGGACGAAGTCGCAACGACTGGAACCGGGCACGCTGCTTGAAGGCCAAATGCCGGTTGACCCGCTGTCGATTGTCAGCCGGCTGGACTCCAAGCTCACGATGTCCGTGGCGTCCTTCGAGCAAACCAGTGCCGAGTGGCGAAAGGTCGCCGAGAACATCAACGGACTCGTGGACACGAATCGTGGTAACCTCAACGAGGTCGTCGAGCGAGCCGCGAACGCGCTGCACGAGTTCACGATCACGATGCAGGAGGCGAAACAGACATTGCAGTCCACAAACAAAGTCTTCGCCGACCCGCAGACGCAGGAGAGCCTGCGACAGACACTCGCGGCGTTGCCGAAGTTGGCGAACGAAACGCAGCAGACCATCGTGTTGGCTCGACGCACGCTCGAATCGGCTCAGAAAAACTTTGACAACCTGCAAGACGTGACCGATCCGCTGGCCAAGTCTGCGGGGCCACTCATGGCCAAGCTCAATCGTTCGCTGACGAACCTCGATACACTTTCCGTCGAGTTGGCAGAGCTGTCGAAACTGGCCGCCAGCGAGGACGGATCGTTGCGAAAGATCGCCACCGATCCGGAGCTGTATCGCAATCTCAACCGTTCAGCCGAGTCACTGTCGATCCTGCTCAACAACTTGGAACCCGTCGTGCGCGACGTTCACATCTTCACCGACAAAGTCGCGCGGCATCCCGAATTACTGGGGGTCAGCGGTGCGATTCGAGGCAGCAGTGGCATCAAAGAGGCGACCGAGTCCGAGCCACAACGGCTGCGTCCTGATGAGACAAGGACCGCCACTCCCGTGCCGAAGCGCGCTTCCGAAAAGAACAACCTCGCAACGCCAAAGATGCTGAGGTGACGTATGAAACTCGAAACTCAAAACTCGAAACTTGAATTCAGAAACTCGCTGCCCGACCGTTCGGGCTTCGGGCTTCGTACTTCGGGCTTCGTACTTTTGGCGAGCCTTACGCTCGCGTTGCTTCCCGGCTGCGTGCATCGGCGGTTGACGGTCAATTCGAATCCGCCGGGAGCACGAGTGCTGCTCGACGGCGAGGAAGTTGGCGAGACTCCGACCTCGGTGGACTTCACGCACTATGGAACGCGCGAAGTCGTCCTTCAGAAGGATGGCTACGACACGCTCAAGACCATGCAGACGGTGCCGCCACCGTGGTATCAAGTCCCACCGCTCGACTTCTTTTCCGACAATCTGCTGCCGTATCAACTGACGAACCGGCACGAGTTCACCTACCAACTGCAACCCAGCCCAACGGTCCCTTCGACACAGGGGCTGCGAGAACGAGCGATCAACTTGCGTTCGGAAGCTCACGCCGGGCAATGACGTGGGGCACGTTTTCAACGTGCCCGTCCGTCGCCTGAACCAGAGCACGTTGAAAACGTGCTCCACGAGGGGCTTGCTTTACTTGATTTTTGGCACGGATAAGATGACTCCCGCTATTCGGAGAGTCCTATCGACGATGACCAGCAGTCGCGGGGCCTCAATCGCCAGAGGAGTCCCCCATGCGTTGGGAGCAGACAGTCCAATATGCGTCGCTCAGCGATGTGGGCTTTCGACGGCGCAACAATCAGGACTCGCTCGAAGTGATGCGCAGCCCCGACGCCGAGACGTTTCAGGCGCGCGGGCATCTTTTCATCGTGGCGGATGGTATGGGCGGACACGCGGTCGGTGAGCTGGCCAGCAAGATCGCCGTCGAAACGATCCCGCATGTGTATTTCAAAAATCGCACGGACGATATTCCCGCTGCGCTCAACGCCGCGATTCTGGATGCCAACACTGCGGTGCATGAGAAAGGCTCGCAGAACCTCGACTTCAACCGCATGGGCACAACGTGTGTGGCCCTGGTGTTGTGACCGAAGGGAGCCGTCGTCGGACATGTCGGGGACAGCCGGCTGTATCGCATTCGCCGCGACCAGATCGACCAACTCACGTTCGACCACAGTTTGGAATGGGAGCTGATCCGGCACGGCCGCTTGAAGCCGAACGACCAACTGCTGCCGGAAATCAAACACGTCATCACACGCTCGATTGGCCCGGAACCGGAAGTCGAACCGGAAATCGAAGGCCCGTTCCCGGTCTGGGCGGGCGACACGTTCTTGCTGTGCTCAGACGGTTTGACCGGACTGGTTAAAGACGCCGAGATTGGAACGATTGTCAAACATCTGCCACCGGCCGAGGCATGTCGGCTGCTCGTCAATCTCGCGAATCAACGAGGCGGACCGGACAACATCACGGTCATCATCGCCCAAGTCGGCCCGCTCCCCGACGGAGCCGCTCCGCAGTCCGACGAGATTCCCGTGGAGGCCGGTGACGCTGATCCGTTCGGCTGGCTCTGGCAAGGAGGACTCTGGGCCTCGGCACTGACGCTTGGTGTCGGAGTCGTGTACGCGATGCTGGAAGAAGCCGGCCCCGGCATTGTTCTGTCCGTGATCTCGCTCATCGCATTCACGCTCATCTTGGTGTTTTGGAGACGACACGCTCGATCGCGGACCAGCGACACGCCGACTCCGTCGGTCTCGACCGTGCTGTCGAAAGCCTATCGCACCGCGTCGGCCAAGTTGACCGTGGACCTCCTATCCGCTCTCGCGAAGAGCGAATCCGACATGAAACAGACGTCTGCCACCGAGCAATGGCCGCTGGACACGACCGCTCAAGAAATCGCCAGCGCCGCAGCCAAAGAGGCCCTCGACAAGAAACAGTGGCCGGCCGCTCTGAAAGAGTTCTCCAAGTCGATCGACCTGCTGATGACCGCCTGGCAACAACACCGCAAGGCCGTGGCCGCTCGCGACGCGGAAGCCAAGGAAAAAGCCGCGAAAGAGAAAGAAGCGAAATCGTAGTTCGGCCGCCGGCGTCTGAACAAAAGGCAGACCGGACATAGGCGTCCGGTCTGCTCGCCATCGCAAAGACTGACCACGATCCGTTTCGTCAGAAGTCGTTAATCGTCTCGCCACCGGCCATCGTGCCCAAGGCACCCCAGACTCCGTAGCTGCTCTGACCGAAGGTCTTTATCGACTTGTCCGGTTCAGTGGCTTTGAGATTGCCGACATCGATGCTGTCGTTCACGAAACGCACGGTGCCATCGCACATCAGCACATTGACTCCTCCCGTGTGACGGCTGCTGGCCGTAAACCAGCCACCCACCGACTTGCCGCTCGGCGGAGCCGACGCTGCACACGACGGCCCATTCGGAGGCACCGCCGTCGTGAACACGGAATAGAACGGATGCCCGCTGGCCCATCGCTCGCTCATCAACTCATTGAGCACACTCACCTTTGCGAGATACTGCCCATTGGATGCCGTCGCGAGACAATCCGCCGGGCTGGTGGCTGCCACTTCGGCCACTCGCCCCAAGATGTCCCGCTTGTTCGACGGATTGCCGAGATCACGCTCGGCCATTGCAATCGTGTTGCTAGTTCCGTCGAGGATGTCTCGGATTTTGAAACACTGTCGCCAAGCAAACGGCCCGTGAGTCAGCATTCGGTTCGGGAAGTCCTCGACCCCGCTTCCAAAGTCGAGCTGATCGCCGACGTTGAAGACGTAGCTCGCGTGCGACGGTCCAACTCCCGTCGTCGGAATCGACGAAGATGGGCACAGAAAGACCTCAATGACGTCACCGCGTACTGGATCCACCAGCTTGAGGTTCATCGGATCGCCGCCTTGGCCCGGTGCCGTCGCGATCTGATCCCACAACGGAGCCTGTTCCAAAAACGGTAATAGCATGGCTCGGCCCGAAAGCCGCTCGCCATTCTCTGCCGTCCCGCCGGAATACGGCGGAAAACACTTGTGTGTGTCGTGGTAGTTGTGGAGTGCCAAGCCCCACTGTTTGAGGTTGTTCTTGCACTGACTTCTCCTGGCCGGCTGGTGGTTATGCGAACTTCTCGGCATCAACGCCCAAACTCCAAGAAAAAGGATGAACATGCCCACCAACCCCACTCCGCAAACGACATCCAACCAACTCGCACCGACTCGACACGATTTCTGGGGACGAAGAATGAAACGACGCATGACAACACCTCCTGAAAAAAAGGAAAAAAAGAACGGCTCGAATGAGCCAACAGGAAAAGAAAAACAACCAGCACCGAAGAATTTCACGCCGCTAAGAACTCGCGGGCGCGAACAGAACGAAAAAAAGACATGCGACTCCCGAAGAATTCCGGCAAGTCGGAAGAGATTCTACGCCGCCGTCACAAAAAGCCGAGATGTGATTTTTGAAACGCGAGCCTCACACTCTCTCAGAGTGGGGCCAGGCGACCGGCTGCGGTCGTTCACGCAATCGCCTTCTTCACTACCACGCTGCGGACACTCGTGATGCGTTCTTCCAGCCCCTTGTAGAAGTACGTTAGGCGTTCGTGGTCGAGGCCCATGAGGAGCAGGGCGTAGTGTGCAGGTCGGAGACGTGGCAAAGTTTAGCGTTTCACGATCACGGGACTGCTGCCGATGATCGATGTTCCGTTGAGAAGCGAGCCGGTCAGGCGTGCCAGAGTGTCTCCGACGGCGAGGCCGGTCTTCGAGCCGTCAATTTGAACGACGAGATCCAAGCGGCCGTCGCCGTTCACGTCTCGGAGGGAATAGACCAAGTTGCCCTTCTTGTCGCGGGCGACGGAATTTTCGGAGCCCAGCTTTCCGAAGCGGATCGTCGAGACATTGACCTGCCGAGCATCGAACGTGGATGTGGACAGGATCGCGACTTCAAACTTGGCCGTCCGACGGAACGTGTTGCTTGAGTCACCGGGGACGACGTCGAGTCCCACCGTGATTGTTTCAACGACATCTTGGAGTGAAATGGTGACCGTCTCTCCCACGGAATACTGTGGGCTGCCGCTGTCGAGCACTCGAACGAAGAGCGCGAATGACGGTGTCGTTTCAAAGTCGAGTGCCGACGAATTGGCGACCGTGATTCGCCCCGTCGAAGAATTGATCGCGAAGGCTCCAGAAGTATTCCCGGAAAGGAACGAGTAAGTCAGCGTCTGGCCGATGTCGGGATCGCTGGCAGAGACCGTTCCCACGACCATGCCGTTTGGTGAGTTCTCCGCAACGGACATGCTTTGTGTGGGGAGAGTCGGCATCTCATTCAAGTCGTTCAAGTTGATCGTGATGGTGGCCGTCGCGGAGAGCGCCGGGACACCGCTGTCGGTGACGCGAATTTGAAGGGTGATGGTTGGGTTGACTTCATAATTCAGCAGCGTTCGATCATTCACCAAAATGGTGGTGTGATCCTGTCCGTTGTACTGAATGATCTGGAACGCGCCTGGCACGGATGACGAAACAAGCTCGTAGCTGAAGCTCTGCCCGGCATCGACGTCGGTGGCGAGAACCGTTCCGACGGTCGTCACGTTTTGGGTATTTTCATTGATCGAGAAGGAGTGCGGAGCTAATTCCGGCGCATGGTTCGGAATTACGTTGATCACGACATCGACGGTGTCGTACTGCTGGGGAGTCCCGTTGTCGGTCACTCGTACATTCAGAACGTGCTGTGTTTGATCGTTGAGTCGAGTGGAATGTAGAATTGAAATTTGCCCCGTGGTGGGGTTGATCTGAAACACGTTGGGCGAGAGTTGTCCGCTGATAATGGCATACTGCAACGTCTGGCCCGCATCGGAATCGGTGGCAGACACGGTTCCCACAGTGCTTCCCGCCTTGGCATCGGATTGAACGGAGAACGTCGCTGATTGAGCGACCGGAGCGTGATTGATCGCTTCTGTTTGGCCCTCCAAAAGAGTCGTCCAAGTCGTTCCGTGGCCGAAGAAGCGATCGATACTGCTCCAGCCATCGCTGACCGAAGGATCGGCCTCGTCGGCTGGTGTCGAGCGGGTGTAATGGGCCGCCAACTGCTCGTAGAAGGTCAGCTCGGTCGGAGTCAAAAGGCGATTGTGGCTCTCCGCGACAAAACCGACTCGGAAGTCCGTTCGCACGGCAC
>CAZILR010000357.1:0-6033 GCA_964539995.1 uncultured Planctomyces sp. | reverse complement strand
TGGAGTGCTCGGCCGCCGAGGACGTGAATGTGCAAGTGATCGACCGATTGGCCGCCGTCTCGGCCACAATTGATGACGGTGCGGTATCCGTTCGTCAAACCGAGCTGTTCGGCCACCTTCTTCGCGGTGAGCAGCAAATGCCCCAGCAGAGCTTGATCCTCATCCGAAGCTGCCGCGAGGTTCGCCAACTCCTTCTTCGGGATCACCAGCACATGCGTCGGAGCTTGCGGGGCAACGTCATGAAACGCCAAGCACAGTTCGTCTTCGTGGACAATTTTGGCCGGGATTTCCTTGTCGATGATCCGCTGAAAAATGGTGGGCATCTCGAACACCTGACATCGGCTGGGCGAACTACTCGCAACGCTCGGCACCGTATCAAACGCGGTTTCGTTTGGGGAGGGACGGACAGAGAGCGGCTTTGCTCGGTAGGCCATTTCTCACGTTTTGAAGATCTCATTTGACCTCCTGCTCCCGTGACCTAAGTTTGGCACGAACCCTCATGGGATGGATTGGAATTCTGGGCCGTCGAGGTACATCATGAATCGTCGTTGGAAAGATCGCTGGAATCAGGGGCGTCGCGGAGCCGTGACCGTGGAAATGGCCCTGGTGTTGCCGATCTTCACCATGCTGGTCTTCGGCATCATCGAATTCGGCCGCGGTTTTATGATCATGCAGTTGGTGACGAACGCGGCTCGCGAGGGCTGCCGACGAGCGATCATTGATGGCAGCACGAATTCCGACGTGACCAGTTACATCCAGACGTTCATGCAGACATCGGGGAACGTCCCCACATCCGCCACGTCGGTCACGATCACCGTCACGCCAGCGGCCGGTAATCCAGCCAATCCCTCCAATAGCTTGGCTTCGTGCGCCTCACGCGACTTGGTGAACGTCAAAGTCCAAATCCCTTTCAGCGCGGTGCAGCTCATCACGGCAAAATATCTGTCCGGCAAGACACTCAAAGGTGAAGCGTCGATGCGGCACGAGTGAGGCATTTCGGGCGAGCAGGAACAATTTGAACTTCAACAGTTTCACGGTCGGATCTCGATCGTGGAACTTTTTTGTTTTCGCCAACCCCTAGTCCCTAGCCCCCAACCCCTAGCCCCTGACTAGAATCCGCCCCGTCTCACGGACCTCAATGCTTCCTTGGTTCTGAACGGAGGAGATTCTCATGCGACGCTTGTCATTGATCTTCACATTGTTGGCCGCCGTGTCCTCGAACATGCTGTTCGCCGAGGACAAACCCAAAGAAGAAAAGCCCAAAGAAGCCCCCAAGGCGACTCAGGCCGAATTGGACGCCATTGCCGCCGTCAAGAAAGCGGGCGGAGCGGTCTTGCAGGTCGCTCAGAACGACACCCGGCTGGACATCGCGTTCCATCTGGCGGACGGCAAGATCGGCGACGAGCAAGTCGCATCGGTCAAGCCGCTCGCGAATGTCATCTACTCTTTGAACCTGCGCGGCACCGAAGTCACCGACAAAGGACTTGAGCAACTCAAGGAGTTGAAGAGCCTCGTCCGACTGCACTTGGAACGGACGAAGATCACCGACGCCGGCTTGGCTCATCTGGCCGCGCTGGAGAACCTCGAATACCTAAATCTCTACGGCACGGAAGTGACGGACGCCGGAGTGCAATCGCTGGCAGGCTCGAAGAAGCTCAAGCGGCTGTACGTCTGGCAGACGAAAGTGACCGAAGAAGGCCAAGCCAAGTTCAAGGCCGCGAACACGACGGCTCAGCTTGTGCCGGACATCGCCCTCGACAAGAAGCGGGCGGAAATCGAAGCCGTGCGCAAGGCCGAAGCCGAGGCCAAAGCCAAGGAAGAAGAAGCCAAGAAGAAGGCGGAAGAAGAGAAGAAGAAAGCCGAAGAGGAAAAGAAAAAGAAAGAAGAAGAGGCCAAAAAGAAGGCCGAAGAAGAAGCCAAGAAAAAAGCCGAGGAAGACAAGAAGAAGGCCGACGAGAAAAAGCCAGAAGAGAAGAAGGAAGAAAAGAAAGAAGAGAAGAAGTAGACGTCACTGAGTCGCATCGCAGCCCGCCTGTCGTTTGGCAGTCGGGCTGTTTTCGTATTCGCAGGACGTGAGGCCAGCCATGCAACTGAATTGCGGGCAATGCGGAGCACCGTTCCGAGTGGCGGACTTGCATCTCGATCGCGGCATCGCGATCTGCTCCGCCTGCGGCAGCGTGCAACGCTTGCCAGGGCCAACGGCCTCGGAAACTTCGAGCGATTCGGAAGCGACGTCCCCTCGCAAGCCGCTGGGTGACGTGCCGATGCCGGCTCAATTCTCCGTGGAAGACGATGGGCACGAGTTGACGATTCGGCGACGTTGGTTTCAGTGGGCGATGCTCTTTCTGATGTTCTTCGCGATCGCATGGGACAGTTTCCTGGTTGGCTGGTATTGGATGCTGATCGTTCCGAATGGCGGACTGGATGGGCCGCCTGGTCCGTTCAAGCTCGTCTTCTTCGTGTTTCCGATCATTCACGTCGCGGTCGGCGTCGGCTTGACGTACTTCACGCTGGCTGGCTTTCTCAACTCGACGGTCCTCCGAGTTGCTGACGGAATGTTGTCCGTGCGGCACGGCCCACTTCCCTGGCGAGGCAATCTCGACTTGCCGATCGAAGGCATCGAACAGATTTACTGCCAGAAGAAACTCCACACGAACCAAAACAGCGACGGCCACACGACAACTTCGACGCGGTACGAAGTCCACGCGGTCGTGAGTGGCCAAAAGCAAAAGCTCCTCGGTGGACTCCAAGAAGCCGATCACGCATTGTTCGTCGAGCAATGCCTCGAACGCTTTCTTCGCATTGAGGACCGAGCTGTGCCGGGGGAGATGTCGGCGACGTAATCGGCGCTTCCGGCAAAGTTGGTCAACGGCCTGCGGACTTTCGCACAAGCGGCTTCCGATTCGTCGGAAGCGTCGGCTAGAATCCTGGGCCTCCTGCGGCCGGCGTCTGTTCGGCCGCGATGACTTGCCCACCGGTTTTGAGGATTTTCCAATGCGCCGCTGGCTCTCCAAGTGTCTGGTGTTCACGGGTCTCGCCATTGCCACCGTGAGTTCGTCCGCGATCGCCGCCGATGCTGCGACGGACAAACTCGACTTCGGCCGCGATGTCCGAGCGATCCTGTCCAACAACTGCTTCAAGTGCCACGGGCCGGACGAAAAGCAGCGGCAGGCTGGGCTACGACTCGACACGCGCGACGGAGCGATTGCGAAGCTCGAATCAGGTAAGACCGGAATCGTCACCGGCAAGTGGAGCGACAGTGAAATCATCGCTCGGCTGACGACCGACAACGCCGACCTCAAGATGCCGCCGCCGTCGTCCGGCAAAAAAGTCTCGCCTGAACAAATCGAAACGCTGAAACGCTGGATCAATGAGGGTGCAGAGTACAAGCCGCACTGGGCATTCGTCGCGGCGGCTCGGCCAGAGTTGCCCAAGGTGACGGATGAGTCTTGGATCAAGAATCCGATCGACCGCTTCGTGCTCGCGAAGTTGGACAAGGCCGGACTGAAGCCGTCGCCGCAGGCCGACAAGGTGACGCTGATTCGACGGCTGACGTTTGATCTGACAGGCTTGCCGCCGACTCCCGCCGAGGTCGATGCGTTCGTCGCTGACAACTCGGCCGAGGCTTACGACAAGCTCGTCGAACGGCTGTTCAATTCGGCGCGGCACGGCGAGCATCAGGGTCGCTACTGGCTCGACGCCGCCCGCTACGGCGACACGCACGGACTGCACCTCGACAACGAACGCTCGCTCTGGCCATATCGCGATTGGGTGATCGGGGCGTTCAACCGCAACGTGCTGTTCGATCAATTCACCGTCGAGCAACTCGCGGGCGATCTGTTGCCAAACGCGACGATGGAGCAACGCATCGCGTCGGGCTTCAATCGCTGCAACGTGACGACCAGCGAGGGCGGATCGATCGACGACGAAGTCCGCGTGCGATACGCGGTCGATCGCACGGAAGCGATCGGCACGGTGTGGCTCGGCCTGACGGTCGGCTGCGCGGTCTGTCACGACCACAAGTTCGATCCGATCAGTCAGAAAGAGTTCTATCAGCTTTACGCCTTCTACGGCTCGACCGCCGACGCCGCGATGGACGGCAACGCACTGTTGCCTCCGCCGAACATCAAGTTGCCGTCGGCTGAGCACACCGCGCAGTTCAAAGCGATCGACGACGAGCTCGCCGCCGTTCGCAAGCAGATCAGCGACGAGGTCGCCAAGATCGAATACACCGAACCCGCGCCGGTCGAAGGGAAACCGGCTGGCGAACCGAAGGAGTTCGTTTGGATCGACGACACCGCGCCGTCGGGAGCACAGCTCCAAGGCAATTCCCCTTGGGAATTCGTCTCGAAGCCGGCTCCCGTCTTCTCCGGCGAGAAGGCCACCAAGCGCACCGGGGCCGGCATCACCCAGCACTTCTTCACCGGCGCAACCGCTCCGCTGAAAATTGGCGAAGGAGACAAGTTCTTCGCGTATTGCTATCTCGATCCGGCGAACCCGCCGAAGACCGTCATGCTCCAATGGAACGACGGCCAGTGGGAACACCGTGCGTTCTGGGGCGAAGATAAAATCAGCTTCGGAGCGGGTGACGTGCCCGGACATCGACGGCTCGGCGACCTGCCGAAACTCGGCGAGTGGGTGCGTCTGGAAGTCGATGCCGCTCACGTTGGCTTGCCGGCCGGCAAGCTCGTGAACGGCTGGGCCTTCACGCAGTTCGACGGCACGATGTTTTGGGATAAATCCGGCCTCGTCACTCGCACGCCGCAAGACGGAGGCGGATTTGAATCGCTGTTGGCGTGGGAGGCCTACGACAAAGCTCAAGCTCAATCGACCGTCCCGCAGCCGATCCGCGATGCCATCAAGCTGGAAGCTGACAAACGCAATGACGACCAGAAGAAGCAAATTCGCGAATACTTCCTGGCCAACGTCTACGCCAAGTCGAGACCGACCCTCGACCCACTCAATGCCAAGATCGCAACGCTCAACAAGCAGCGAACGGACATCGACGGCGCGATCCCCAGCACGATGGTCATGGCCGACATGCCGCAGCTTCGCGAGACCAACATCCTGATCCGCGGTGCGTACAACAAGAAAGGTGACAAAGTCACTCACGGAGTCCCGGCCGCTCTCGGCGGCAAGTTGCCCGAAGGCGCTCCGGTCAATCGGCTGGGCCTCGCGAAGTGGCTGGTCGATCCGTCGCACCCGCTTTCATCGCGCGTCACGGTCAATCGGTTCTGGCAACAGTTCTTCGGCCGAGGCATCGTCAAAACGTCCGAAGACTTCGGCGTCCAAGGCGATTGGCCGACTCATCCGGAACTGCTCGACTGGCTCGCGGCGAAATTCGTGGAAGAGGGCTGGTCACTGAAGAAGCTGCATCGACGAATCATGCTCTCGGCAACATACCAACAGTCCGGCACCGTCTCTCGAGAGCAACTCGATCACGATCCAGAGAACCGTTGGCTGGGCCGATTCGCCGCACGGCGTCTGGACGCCGAAGCCATTCGCGACGCATTGCTGTTCGTTGCGGGTCAGCTCGATCCGACGCCCGGCGGGCCGGCTGGCGACGATCTGACCATCGCCCGGCGGACGCTGTATGTCCAGACAGCCCGCTGGGACCGTGGTGGCTATGCAATGTTGTTCGATGCGGCCAACCCCGATGCCTCGACGGAAAAGCGAGTCGTCAGCACGGTCGCGCCTCAGGCACTGCTAATGTTGAATAACGAGTACATCTTGACCCAGGCTCGGCACCTGGCCGAGCGATTGCTAAAAGACGTGCCGAACGATGACACGGCCCGGATCCATCGCGGCTATCAATTGTTGTTCGGCAGAGATCCCAGTGTCGAAGAGCTCGAGATTTCCCGGCAGATCGTAGGAAGAACGGGAGACTCGATAGGGTGGACGGATTTGGCTCACGTGTTGCTCTGTAGTAATGAGTTTGTGTATTTGGATTGAAGGAAGCCGCTGCCGCTATCCTAACGACACTGAATTTTAGTGCGCGTTTTTGAAACACAGAGGCACGGAGAGCACAGAGTT
>CAZILR010000356.1:0-6051 GCA_964539995.1 uncultured Planctomyces sp. | reverse complement strand
TGGAGCACAATTCGAAATCCCAGTCGCTCAGGCTCAAGGAATCGCGAAGGTCGTCATGCTGATTTTCAACGTGCGCAATAATCGCAACTGACAACACCAGAAGCCTGTAGTGGGACAAGCTCGTTTCGAGCGCCGGCCCACCAATCTCGCTGTCATTGATGGCGTTGTTCATCTGGTGGTGGGCCGGCGCGGCGAAGCGCCGCTGGTCCCACCCTACAAAACGCGATGTCGTTCTTGGACAAGGTCACAGCCCGCTTTGCTGGCGTAGGTCGATGAAGCGGTTGATGAGCGGCACGATCAGTTGCGACGGCGCGACATCGAGCACCTGCACTCCGCAACGGCGGACGCCGTGCAAGGCCAGTTCTCGTTCGCGCAGCAGTTGCAGAGCGACGGTGTGCCGCGCGGCATCCAGCGAATCGGTCAGAGGTTCATGCACCTGTTGTTCGAGGACCGGCGTCTGCAACGCGGCGAATAGGATGACGTGTCGTTTTGCCAGTCGAGCCAGCGACGCTCGGAATCGCTCGGTTGTTTCCAAGTCCACCATGTCGGAAATCACGACGACCAGCGACCGCTTCGCATGCCGTTGTTGCAGAGTCGCGAACATGCGAGCAAAGTCGGTTTCCCGCCAGCGTGTCGCGGCGTCGTAAACGCAGTCGGCCAGCGCGCCGAGCGACGACACGCCGGAGACCGGAGACAGATACCCCAGCACTTGGTCGTCGAACAGCGCCATCCCGCAGCGGTCGGAGCCTTGCAGGGCGACCCGCGCGACCATCAACGCGGCGTCGATCGCGCAGTCCAGTTTGCTCCCCTTGCCGACATCGGCTCCCATCAACCGGCCGCAGTCGATCAGCAGCAGGACATCGCGATGCCGCTCGATCTGAAATCGCCGCACGATGGGACGGTTCATCCGCGCGGTCGCGCGCCAGTCGATACGGCGCGGGTCGGCACCCTCGCGGAATTCCGTCAGCGATTCGAATTCCGTGCCGACTCCGTGCTGGCGTGTCCGTGTGGACTTGTCGAGCAGCAGATTCAGGCCGGTGTCCTTTTGCAGTTCGTCCGGTGAGTGATACGTCTCCGGCACAACACGGACCTTGGCCGGCAACGCAAATGTTCGCTGAGCCTCCAACATTCCGAATCGACCGACCAGCCGCACCCACATCGGTCCGAAGGTGTGCTCGCCGCGAACGGGGATGCTCAGCGTGTTGGTCACTTCGGCGACGAACTCACGTTCCGACAGCGACAGCCGTCGACTCAGGATCGGCGGCATGCAGTCATTCGGCAGTCCATCGCGCCATTCGATTTGCAGAGGTCCGGGGAGATCGCGCTCGAGCATCCACCGCACGTCAAACGGACGGCCGCGGCCGCCGAGGCTCGGTAACTTGCGCGCGACACGAACATCCGCCAGACGTCGCCGCAGTTCGCGATAATCCAGCACCGCCAAAGTCACCAGCAGCACCACGACCAGCAACTCGACGACGATCACGCCCTCCCACGCGAACACCAGCGGCGAGACCGCGAACAACACGGCAGCAGCGAAAATCAGCGAGCGGCCGGGGCGCACCGTCATCGAGGCACCTCGATCGATTCCATCAACGCGGCCAGCACTTCGTCCGACGTCGTCCCTTCCAACTCCGTTGAAGGAGCCAGCACCACGCGATGTCGCATCGCCGGCAAGAACGCTTGCTGAACGTCATCCGGGATGACGAAGTCTCGTCCCGCGAATCGCGCCAAACTCTTCGCTCCCATCAGCAGCATCAGCCCTGCTCGCGGACTGGCTCCGACCGACAGCCCGTCGTCGTTGCGAGTCGCCTTGAGCAGTTCGGACACATAATTGATGACTTCGTCGCGGACGTGCGTTTCGCGAATGATCCGCCGCGAATCGACGATGTCTTCCGGTAAGACGACCGCTTTCACGTCCATCGCTGTCGGGTTCGACTTGCCAGCGTTCGCATGATGTTCGCGGAGCACTCGCTGCTCAGCCTTTTGGTCGGGATACGTCATCTCGACTTTGAACATGAACCGATCCAACTGCGCCAGCGGCAGCGGGTACGTCCCTTCTTGCTCGATGGGATTCTGCGTCGCGAATGTGATGAACGGGTCCGGCAGCGGGCGCGTCACGCCGTCGTGAGTGACTTGCAACTCTTGCATCGCTTCCAGCAAAGCCGATTGCGTGCGCGCGGACGCTCGGTTGATTTCATCGGCCAGCAGAAAGTTGGTGAAGACCGGGCCGTGACGAAACTCGAACTGCCCTGACTCCGCGCGAAACACCGACGAGCCGGCGATGTCGCCCGGCAGCAAATCGGGCGTCATTTGCACGCGGCGGAATTGCAGGTTCAGCGCGGCAGCGATCGTCCGCACCAGCAACGTCTTCGCGGTGCCAGGCGGACCTTCCAACAGGACATGCCCGCTGCTGAACAACGCGGCCAGCGCGAGTTCCACCACGTCATCTTGTCCGAAAATCACCTTCGAGATTTCGTCGCGCATCGCGCGGTAGCGTTCTTCGAGAGACACTCGACCATCCTCCGCATTAGGGGAATCGCACGTCGTTCCTGTCCGGCTTGGCCGGCATCCACCAAGCTTTGTACCGCCTGCAAAGTGTTTGACAGTTCGGCGGCTCGATCGGGATCGCGTCGTTCGACTGCCGCCAACAATTGTGTTTCGGAATGCTGTTCGGGAGGCAGTCCGTGCTCGCGACGCAGATGCCACAGCACTCCGTCCCGCAACTTCGCCACGATCCACGTCCCGGCTCCGCGCCCTTCGCGCAAGAACCGAGCCATCGCCTCCACATATTCTCGAATCGCACGCCGAGACACCGGCCGCTCCGCCAACGGAGTTCCCAGAAACACCGACTCGCGCCACCCCACCATGCCGATGACCAACAGCAACGCCAACGTCATCGTGCCGTAGGTCCGCTGAGCGAATAGCCACATCGCATTCCCGCGAATCGCCAGGCCGTGATAGAACTCATCGACTACGATCTCTCGTCCATCGTCCGCCAGCAGCTTGCTCAAGACAACGACGTTGTCGGCCTCACCGATCACACTGTTCTCAATCAACGCGGGGACGCTGACGACCGTGACCTCTCCGAGTCCGACCGCAAACCGCGCGACGATGCAGGTCTCGTCGTCCGAAACGCCCGGCACAGTGATGCTCGGCAGCGTGATCGTTCCGGTGGGGACGTGATCGCCGTACTGAATCTCAAAGACTCCGTCGGTCGGCAGTGACAGTTTGCGATCGTCACCGATGAGCGGTTCAAAGACACCGCTGGCATTCGCACCGTATTCGACCCGCTGAGTGTCGGTCGCTGCCATTTGCATGGCACCTCGCAAAAGATCCCGCACGTCACGGGCTGGTTGGCGAGTCGGTGCGGGCATTCCGAGATCGGATCGGAGTTGCGAACCGACGGCGGACACGGAGACTCCAGGCAAATGCAGCAACTCCCACAGCGACCGCGAGACAGCCACGGCCTGTTGGTCATCGGGTTTCTGCTTCCGATTCTTTCTCACGCCTTCGCTTGCCGCCGCCGCACTCAGCCAATCGAGTTCTTCGGTGCCGACGGCCACGAGCACTCGTCCTCCGTCGCGCACCCAATCTCCGATCCCTTTCAGCCACATTTGTTCGACCCGCACAATCTCGCTCGACGGCCGCCACATGACCAGTCGCGCGTTCTTCAACTTGGCAGGCAGCGGCGGACCCAGTGAGCGTCGGATCGGCAGGCCCAACTCGCGAAACGTGTCGAAGACCGCCCGCTGTCCGTGTCCGTAGGTGCCGTACGAATCGGAACGCAGGCCGTCACCGTCAGGCGGTTGCAGCAGCGACCAGCACGACCACAGCAGCGAAATCACCGCCAGCGAAATCGTTAGCGCGATCGCATTGCGAGAAGTCAGCAAGGCTCGCCTCCGATCACGCTGGCGGTCACGCGCGAATGCGCCTCCCGGCAAGCTTGGTAGTCCTGCGCGTCGCACGATTCGTCGCCGTACCACTTCCGTTCGATCGTGACCACCAGCACTTTCAAGGCTTCGCTGAACGGCGCATTGCGGTATCGCCGCAAGTGTCCGCGATTCGTCGTACCGCGTCGAAACGGCCGCCGCTCGCGATCTTCCAGCCGAGCCAAACACGCTCGAAACAAATGTCGCACCGCCGCGATCCATTCGCCCCGAGCAGCCGCAGCATCCGCCAGCCGTTCCCACTCCTTCGCTGGCGTTAGCGGCGACTGTGAGACCGCCGCCGCAAGCTCCGCCCGGCGATCGCCACGCAAGGCGCGAAACAGCATGTTGAAGCCATGCACCAGCACGGCCACCAGCAGCACGAGCATCACCAAGGTGATCAACACGCGCAGCGCCATCGGCCAGCCTTCGGTGAAGTCAAACAAGAACCATTTGATAAAATCGGCCAGCCAGACGATCACCTTGATGAACATTTCGATCCACCAAGGCGTTTCCGTGGTGGATCGCTCAGTGGAAAACGTGGGGCGCGACAGCACTTCGCGCACTTTGTCGCGCAGCACGGACTCATCCGGCAACGAGGCGACTGCCCCCAGGATTCCGCTCATCGCGTGGCCTATTCGTCTTCGTCCGCCGCTTCCAGGACCGCCAACTCCGCCCCGACGTTTTCCGCCAGAAGCTGCAAATCAAACTGCTCGTTCTTGCACCGCGCCGAAAAGTAAAACACCACGGTCGCCGCCGATGCAAAGACGGTCATGACTGCCCCAACCACTGCAGATAGCACTGCGCTAACATGGGGCTGAGGCACAAACAGGATTCCAATCTGCACTCCCCAAATGATTGGTCCCAACACCAGGCCCAAAGCAAACAACGTCCCAATGTTCCCTTTCATCAAAGCTCTGCTTCGATTCAGTGCTTTGAATCCGGTGATCCCCTCCACCACAACCACTTGCGTTGCCAGCGAGAACCAAAATGCCGCAATGATCCCTGGGATGATCAGCAGGATCAGCCCGCCCATGATCGCAACACCCATCAGAAAGCTGGTCCAAAGCAGCGGAAAGAACGAGCGGAAGGCCCGACTGACGGCCGCACCTGTCGTCACGGGTTTGCCCAGATACGTCGTCGCAATGCCGTAAACAATTGCCGCGTTGCTGAGGATGACTGCCACAACCGACAACGCACTTAAGCTATTGAACAACACTTGATGCTTTTGCTGAGCGACGGCAAATGCCTGAACCTGTTCCAGGGTGAAAGGGAATGTCAGAGTCGGTAGCAGGGCCAATTGAGCAAACGAGTTCGCCAGTTGGATCGGCAACAGAGTCACAGCCACGATCGTGAAGAGCGGTCCCAGGTGATTCTTGGTCAGAGTGACCGCTTGATCGAGAATGCCACCCAACGACAACTGCCGGATTTGATAGGACATGAAGACCTCCGATTTCAGGGAAGGGGGACTGGCACTGAAATGCGGCACCAGCAGAACGATTGCCGCGAGAATATCAAGCGCTCGACGGAAGTTTATCGCGACCGGCCAATCTGTCCCGTTGTGCGAAATTTCAAGCCAATCGTCTCAGACGCATTAGCGGCTTGCTTCGTGAGGCGGAATGTGTCACATCGCCCATTATGAAACCGATTGACACCCTGAAACAATTCTTTGGCTTCGAGACCTTCCGAGGCTCGCAAGCCGCGATCATCGACCGAGTCCTCGACGGCGGACACTCGCTGGTCATCATGCCGACCGGCGCGGGAAAGTCACTCTGCTATCAGATTCCCGCGCTGATGCCCGACGACGAAACGTCGCAGCGGCCCACCGTCACCTTGGTCTTGTCACCGTTGATCGCGCTGATGAAGGACCAAGTCGATGCGCTGCGTGCCAGAGGGATCGAGGCGACATTCATCAACTCGTCCCTCTCGCGCGAAGAGCGTGAGAAGCGGTACACCGAAGTCGCCGACGGTCGGTATCGGCTGCTGTACGTCACGCCGGAGCGGTTTCGGAAACCGGAGTTTCTCGACGTCATCGCGCGTCGTGACGTGCGGTTGCTGGCGGTCGACGAAGCTCACTGCATCAGCGAGTGGGGCCACGATTTTCGCCCGGACTATTCGCGGCTAA
>CAZILR010000355.1:0-6064 GCA_964539995.1 uncultured Planctomyces sp. | reverse complement strand
CGTCGCTCTCCGTCGCGTTGTGGATCGCGTCGGAAGTTGTCTCGAAGTACTCGAACGGTGCTTTCTGAGAAGATGCGTCGGTCATTTTCCGGCTCGGATGCGC
Organism: uncultured Planctomyces sp.; assembly: GCA_964539995.1. Lineage (GTDB taxonomy): Bacteria > Planctomycetota > Planctomycetia > Planctomycetales > Planctomycetaceae > SXKJ01. Next base: position 5,961 of record CAZILR010000355.1, on the reverse strand, counting down.
ACGAAGTGGTCGTAATGGTCCCAGGTGTAAAACGCCTCGCCCGATTTGCCGGTGACGACGCGCTGTGCTCCGGGGCCGCGCTGACCAGGAGTCGGATGGACCCACTCGCGATAGTGGCCGCGAGCCTTGATGGGCAGCCGGCGTTCCAGGTTCTTGAATTCGATGCCGTCGTTGCGGAACTCGGAGATCGTTCGCTGCTTGTCGATCCGAGTCAGCGTCTCGGTCAAATCCACGTCGCCTCGAAAGACGACGTCCCCATCACGATCCCGGACGACGACACTTTCGACCGTCAGGCCATGAACACGAGGCGGCCCGGTCTTGTTGGGTGGGGCCGACTGATCCGATTTGCGGCTGACGGGGGTTTGCGGTGCCGCCGCCTTCTCTGCCGAGTCGTCGCTTGATCGAGCATCTGACCGGGGCGAGGTGACGTCAGCGATTCTGTCTTGCGTCGAGTTGGACTCGTTCGTTGATTCGGACGATGTCCTCGATGTGCTCCGTTCGGTGCCGCTGACTGGAACATTTGGCGTGGCGTCAGGAGGAGGCTGTTGCCACCCGCGCTGAATCGCGAGGCCGACGATCAGAGCCAACACGATCCAGCGGACGATGTTGGGCGAAGTGATTTGGCGAGTGGATGGCATGGAGGTCTTCGTCGAGGACTCGCGTTACTTGGAGTTGGAATCAATCGACTTCAACAGATCGAGGAATTCCGGCCGCTGCCGGATCGGATCGAGCGTCGTGTCTGTGCGAAGTTCCTTGACCAAGTCGTCTCGAAACTTCGAGCCGGCGGTGCGTTTGGCTTCATTCAGGAGTTCAACCGCGCGAGCGACGTACTTCGTGGCAACTTCTTCGCGTTGTTCCGAGGAGAGCTTCGGGTCGATGCTCGCCTTGGCCGAGGCTTGGGCATACGTCACGGCGGGATTGAAGAGCAGTGGCCAAGCCTGCGGACCATATTGAGCGACGGCGCGTTTGTTCGTCGCGGCGGCCTTCTCGATCTCGGCGACTCCACCGGCATGGTCTCCCAGCAAGACCATCGCGTGAGCCAGCCCCCAGCGGCTGTCGGGATCAATCGGGTTGAGCCGCAGCGATTCCTCGAAGTCTTCTTTCGCGAGCTGCGTCGCCTGCAACAAGTACGCTTTGCCACGACGATTCAGCATGTTGGGCGAAGGCTCGTATTGCAGCGACATCGTGTAGTCGTTGATCGCTTCGCGGTACTTCTCTGTCCTGGCGAACGCCAGGCCACGAGCGCGATACACGTCGCCAACAGGGCCTTCCTTTTCGAGGAATGCGGTGAGCCCGATGATCGCCTCGGCGAATTGATTGAGTGCCAGAAGCACCTCCGCGCGTTGGCGAATGACATTGGTGTCATTGGGATTCTGACTCAATGACTGATCGAAGGCCGCGAGTGCTAAAGGAAAGCGTTTCGCTCTTTGGTGGATCAGGCCGATCTCACGCAGGCTCGCGGCGCGGCGGGCGGGGTTTGTTTCCAAACTGACGGAGCGTTGGAAGTCATCGAGCGCGGCGGGATCGTTCAAGCTCACACGGACCATCCCGCGAGCATGATAGATCGACGCCTGCTGAGGTGACAGCGGGAGCGCTTTGGTGAGCTCCGTCAGAGCCGTTTGGAACTCTGCGGCCGCACGAATGACGCCGTCGGGAGCGTTGGACGTCGCCAACTCGCGACCGAGGAGGCGGCTGAGGTCTGCCAAGTTCAGATGCGGACCGGACTGATCGGGACGCAACTCGGCGGCTTTGGTGAAGTCGGCTCGCGCAGCGGCGTAATCCTTCTTCTTTAGGAAGACGACGCCGCGGTTCAAGAAGACGTGATACGACTGCGGTGAGAGCTCCAAGGCTTTGTCGAAATCGCGTTGAGCTTGCTCGTACTGCTTGAGTTCGCCGAAGGCATAACCGCGCACGACATACGGCCAGAACGCATCGGGGCGGCGCGCGATGCAGGCGGTGTACGCGGCTGTGGCCGCCGACAAACGCTGCGAATACAGGTGGCAATAACCGATCATGTTCAACGACCAGTAGTCGTCGGGATCGACTTGCAGAGCGTCTTGATAGTGTGACAGCGCGGCATCGTAGTTGTGATTCAACCGGGACATTTCGCCGAGGAAGAAGTGATCGAAACGAGTACGAGCCGGAATCGTTTCGATCGCTTTCATCGCGGCTTGGGCTTCGTCGGCCTTGCCGAGACGATCCAGCAAATCCGCCTTCAGCGAGGCAATCGCTGGAGAATTACGGTCCAAACGCTGCGCGTCGCGCAAGTGGTCGAGGCTGCGTTGCGCGGCGGCCTGAAATTCCGCGGGCTGATCTTTGATCGCGAGATTGACTTCGGCCTGCGCGACCGTGAACAGCAACTCGAACGCGCCGTCACGCCACGTCTCGATCGCCTCCGGGCCGAGCAGCGTGAGGCGTGGATCGAGCGTCTCTGGCTTCTCGAAGTCGATGGGGAACATTTCCAATCCGGCGAGTCCCAATTTGTGAGCCTCGCGGAGGTCGTCCATCGAATCCTCGCCGGACAGATTGCTGCCGTACACGCGAACTTGCTCGACCGTTGCCGTGAACTTGGCAAGTTGAGCCTTCGCGGCATCGACTTCCGATTGTTGCGCGAGCGATTGATTGACCTCGGCCAACCGCGCTTGAGCCTGCCGATGCAAGTCCGCGAGCGAAGTCTCCTTCGACAGCAGCGTGACCGCCTCGGTTAGCAGCGTGCGTGCTTGAGCGAAATCCTTCGCAGTGTCGATCGCCTCCTGCGCGTCTTCGAGCAGGCGAGCGGCTTTCGTGCGCAGCTCGGCAAGGCGTCCGCGTTCGGCGGCGGCTTGCAGGCGAGCGACGTTGTCGAGGTCGCTTTGAATGCCGTCACGAAGTTGTGCCAACTTCGATTCGGCACGGACTTGGCCGAGTGCCTCGGTCAGCAGCGTCGTGGCTTTCGCGAGGTCTTCCTCCTTGGTCGCGGTGCGGGCGGCGTCCACTTTCGTTTGCGCGGCCAGTCGCAGGCTTTCGACGCGGTTCGATTCCAGCCAATTCCACGCGACCGAACCGAACGCAATCACGACGACTGCCACCGACGAGCTGAAGACCAGCGTTCGGTGCCGCTTCGCCCAGCGTCTCAATCGTTCGTGCCACGGATCAGGGAAGACCGAGACCGGTTCGTCGGCGAGCCAGGCTTCAACGTCGGCAGCGAGATCAAGCGACTTCTGGTAACGGTCGGCTTGCTGCAGAGCCATCGCTTTGCGGCAGATGGCTTCGAGGGCCGGCGGGATCGTTGGGTCGATTTCTCGCGGTCGCGTGATTTGTCCGCTGATGACCTTGGCGAGCACTTCTGGAGCTTTGCCTCTCGCCACCGGCGGTTGGTTGGTCAGCAGTTTGTAGAGGATGCCTCCCAGCGAATAGATGTCGGTGCGCGCGTCGAGTTCGTTGATCAACCCGCGAGCCTGTTCCGCAGGCATGTAAGCCGGCGTGCCCATGATCTGTCCCATCATGGTTTGGCTGCCGGCGGTGCGAGCGTCCGTCGTGACCTGTCGGCGAAAAAAGGTTCCGGGTTCGGTTCGTCCGGTTTGTGTGCCTCCAGAGGCCGACGTCGCCGAGGCCGCGGTCGCGCCGGTGCTGGTGACTGCGGCTCCCGTGGCTCCGATGTCTTTCGTGACGGCGAGGTTCGTGTCGGAGGTGGGCGATTCCGCCAGCGTGTGGTCATCGGCCGAAAGAATCGGGCTGGCGTTGTCGAGCTGCCCGCCGGAGTCGGTCGCGATCTCTTTTTCCCCCAGCACATCGATGACCTTGGCTAACCCCCAATCGAGCACCAGCGTCTCACCGAATTGGCCGATCATCACATTGAGCGGCTTGAGGTCACGGTGCAGCACTCCCTTGTCGTGAGCGAAGCCGACCGCTTGGCAGACCGCGATGAACTGTCGCAGCAACCGCGTGAACGCCAACTGCCGCTCGGTGCTGCCTCGCGGAAGGGCGTGCATCGCTTCGATCGCTTCTTCCATGTTGCCACCTTTCAGCAGCTTCATGGCGTAGAACGGCGTTCCATTTTCCTGATAGCCGACGTCGTAGATCGGCACGATGCCGGGATGCTCAAGCTGTCCGGTGATCTGCGCTTCTTCGAGAAAGCGTTCGACAATCCGAGGGTTCTTGAGCGCCTTTGGCAACAATTCTTTGAACGCGATCTCGCGATGGATGATGGAGTCTTTGGCTCGCCAGATGTTTCCCAATCCGCCATGCGCGAAGTTGTCGAGCAGCCGATACCGGTCTTCGGCTCGCGGCGCGCTGAGCGGCCGCTGAGGCGTCGTCGGCTTCTTCGCCGCATTCGGCAACGGCTGCGGCCAAGCAGCACCGGTCGCCCCTTTGGTGGCCGCCCAGCCTCGCCCCAGGGAGCTCGATCCCGCAGTGGCCTGGATTCCCGGAGACGTTGCGTCCACGCCTGGAACGGAAGGATCGACGATGGTGTTCATGTCGGCCTCCGAATTGCTGAGCCTGGGAGTGCTCAGGCCAAGCGAAGGGTCCACCATCGTCGCGTCCTGATCGACGTGCTCGTTCGGCAGGACGAGCGTGGCGTCTTCGGCCGGCGATGGTTCCACGATTGTCGCTTCGGCTCGTTCGCTCGGCTCGACCAGCGTATGGTCGGGAGTCGCATCGGAACCTTTCGCCAGAACGTCATCGACAATCGTGGCTTCGTTGTTGCCGGCCAACGACGCCAGTTGAGTCGCATCGTCGCGTGATTCCGTTCGCGGTTGGCCGGCACCAGTGGGATGAGGCACGGACATGGCTGTCTCCTTCTCGCCGAGTCTACTCACGGGTCGCAAACGGATTCTGCAACTCCACGCCGGTCATAAAATTCAATCGCGTGGCTCGGAGAATCTTCCAGTCTCCCTTTTCACGCTGCCACGTCAGTTCCCAGCGAGTCGGCTGGTGGACGCCGACATCGGCCGAGCCTCCCGCTCGGACGGTGGCGGAGGCCCGAAACTGTGTGACCGCACGCGAATCGTTGTTGCTCATCGTCGTCCGCACGTCCGAAATCCGTACCGGTTCCGGGAGATCGACGATGTTCAACGCGGTCTCCGCCATTCGCCGCGTCCCCTCGGCCGCCGTCGAAATGAAACTGAGCGAGGCCGGCTCCGGCCCGGGGAGGACCATGTTCACCAAGCCTTGCCGCATCGAATCCTGCTGAAACGCCACCGCGAAATCCCGCAACGCCTGCTCGACACGCTCACGCTCGGTGACGATCTGTCGCTCGACGACAAACACAATCCCGCACAACGCCAGACACAAGGCGACTCCCACCAGGAACATCACCTTCCGCTGCGACATCCAGCCGAGAAACAGCAACACGCCGACGACACACAATCCGATGATCGGCGGCCAAGACGTTTCCGTGAACCACATGATGAGATTTTCGATGGGAGATTTTGATTTTCGATTGGGACTATGGCGAGTTCAGCGGCTGGCCGACTCGCAGATAGGTGAAGAGGTTGCGGACCTGCTCTTCGGTCAGATTGTTGAGCAGCCCTTCGGGCATCAGCGATTTCTTGAGCGGGACGGTTTCTTCGATGTCGTCGCGGTTGATCGAGATGTTCTGGCCGTCGATGCCACGCACGACCAGCACGCGGGCGTCCTGGTCGGCTCGGAAGCCGGTGATCGTTCGGCCGTCGTTGGTGACGACGACGATCGCCTCGAAGCCCTCGCGGATCTCGGCGCTGGGGTTGATGACGTTCGTGAGGATGTGATTGACGTCGTTTCGTTTGAACGCGGTCAAGTCTGGGCCGATGCGTCCTCCCTCACCGAACAGCAGGTGACACTTGCCGCAGGACTGCATGAAGATTTTTTTCCCCTCGAACGGTTCGCCTCCTTCCGATTTGGCGACCGCAGCAAATCGCGCGATCAGTTCCTGCATCTCGGCGGTGCTGGCACCCTCGAGCTTCGGCCAGTGCTTCTTGACCAACGCGGCCAACTTGTCCC